>JADFQH010000074.1 GCA_022561895.1 Methanobacteriota archaeon
GCCCTCGTAGATCGCCTCCTCGCTCACCTCGGCCGTCATCGACTCCTCACCGGCCGTGATATCGTAGTCACCCTCGGCGATCACGTCGCTGTCGGTGTAGCCATCCGCGGTCCCGAGATCCTCGTTCGTGGCGTAGGGAACCGTCAGCTCATAGCTGCCGTCGTCACCGGCGGTCGTCTCTTGGCTGTAGGTGAACGTTCGTTCGGATTCTTGGGCAGTGAGTTCGAGCTGTACACTCACTGTCTCGCCCGGTTCGGCCTCGCCAACGAGCTGTGCGCCCTTGACGCGCTCGTAGGTTTTCACGCTGCTCGCTTCGCGCTCGTCGAACGTCGCGATCTCGATTCCCTGCTGCTCGTAGAGGAGGAGCTGCTGGTAGAGCTGTGGCGTGAGCTCGCGGTTCGTGGCGATCGTCACCCACTCGTCCTCCTCGTTCTGGGCGGCGATACTCACGAACTGGGTCTGTTCGGGACTCTCGTGGACGAGCCGGTAGCCCTCCATCTCGGCTGCGTCGTCGTAGTAGAGCCGCGAGAGGGTGGTCTCGTCGTAGCTTTCATCGAGGCCCTGTACCGTGGCGCTCCCGTCTTCGACCCCGATTTCCTGTTGGCCGAGATAGCTTTCATACCCAGGTCCGGTCCACGTCGCAATCGCGGGGAACTTCCCGCCGGCCATCGCGTCGTCGATCATCACGTAGCGCAGCTCCTCGTTCTCCTCTTCACCTTCGGCCGCGAGCGCCGCAAGCTCCTCGTCCGAGCGTTCGTGGACGTCCTCGCCCCCAGCCGCGGGCAGTGCGTCGAGGAGCAGGTCGCTTCGTTCCTCGGAGTCGGCGAGGAAGAACGCCGAGGACGAACGGGCGTTCTGCTGGAACGGGTTCGAATGCGGGATCCGCTCGCCCTGTACGGTAATGAGGTGGCCGTAGTCCCACCACGACATCACGCCGTAGGTTCCTTCAGGGTAGTCGAAGTCCCGGTCTTCGGGGATCTCGTAGCTGCCGTAGTACTCGAGGTCCTCGTCCGCGCCGCCCCACTGGCCCTGCTCGGGCGTGCTGTCTGCGAGCCACGCGTTCGACCCTTCCCACGTGATCGCGTCGCCGCTCGGACCGGCGGCCCCGCCCGCTTGCACCGCCGTCGCGCCCGCGGCGGGCACAAGGAGGGGGACGAAAAGAACGAGCAACAGCCCCGCGACGATCATCACCTGATAGCCTTTGATGTTTCGAAGCGAGGTGAGCTCCGAGAACGCCGCCCAGTCGACGATCAGCCCGATCAGATACGCGTTACAGACGGCGACGACGACCGCGAGGTAGTAGTTAAAACGGATCTGCGTAAAGGCCATGCTCGTGACGACGAGCGCCCAGACGACGACGAGCAGGTACTCAGTACGGAACTCCCGGCCCAGAAACGGCCGGGCAACGAGCGCAAGCAGGCCGATTGCTGCGGTGTAGAAGGCAAAGCGGTACTCGCCGTAGACGTGTTCGCTGGGGTTTTCGGGCGGCTGGGCCTCCGCGATCGTCAATGTAGTATCGGTCTGTCCGAAAAAGAGCCGCTGTTCGACGTTCGAAACGACCGTTCCGAAGAGATCAGGCAGGACGAGGGCGAGCATCCCCAACACGAGGACGACCAGGCCCGCAACGGTCGCGGGATACTGCCACGTCTCGAACTGGCGACGATCCCACAGGCGGGCGAGCCACGCCATAAAGAGACAGCCGGCGGCGACGCCGAGCGCGAGCAGCGGCTGTAGGTAGCCGAAGCTCGTCACGCTGGTCGTCCACTCCTCGACGAGCAAGAGCGCCACCAGTCCGGCCACGCCGAGGCTAGCAGTACCGACAAAGGCGGTGTGATCGGGGCTGACGCCACGCACGTAATCGACCGAGAGCGAGATTGCAAAGAAGATCCCGAAAATACCGACCAGAACGACGCCGGGCGGCCACACCGCGATGTAGAGGGCGAGGGCGACTCCTGCAAGGACGCTGTAGCCGAGCGGGCGTTTGACTCCTCCAAAATCCCTGTCTTCTACCTGTTCGTAGACGGGTTTTTCCCGTTCTGCGACGCGCAGGGCAACCATCATCGCGAGGATCGCGATCGACATGAACAGCACCTCCGCGACGTGGTGCTGGAGCATTCCAACCGTGCTCCGGGTGAGGAACGTGCCGGGAAAGAGCGCGAGCAGCGCAACGCCGAGGAGTCCGGCGAGACGGCCGCCGAGGCGCTTTCCAATGAAATAGGTCGGGATCGCCACCAGCGCAGCCATTACTGGTACTGAAAGCAGCGCGACCTGCAACACGGTCGCCTCCGAGGGGTTGCCGAGGCCGGCGATCATCGCTACGGTGGCGATGAGCTGATCGAACAGCGTACCGAACTGGCCGACGTACCTACCGGTAGGATAGCCCGTCCAGACCTCATACGGCATCGTAAACGGCCAGTTCTCGACCGAGTAGAGGACGGTTCGCCAGTGATACCACGAGTCGACCGCAGAAAGCATGACGATGCCGTCATCAGTGATGAAGTTATCGTACGCCTGCACCCGAACCCACAGCATGAACGCCGCGAGAACCGAGAGGACCGGAACGTGATACCACCGTTGGAGGAACTCGACGACTGCGTCCGTATCGTACCCCGCATACGCCCGCTCCGTACGCTCACTCATTCCGAGAGAGGTTTTCTAAAGCGTGCATAAGTTTTGTGTTATCAATTATTTTGTGAACACAAAGGACTTATCGCTCCGGCCGGTTCGCCTCGACAATGGATGTCTCCGTCGTCGTCTGTACGTACGCAATGGAGCGCTACGACGCCTTTTCGGCCTGTGTCGAGAGCGTTCTGGAACAGCGCTACGAACCGCTCGAACTGGTCATCGTCGTCGACGGAAACGAGGCCGTGTTCGAACGCGTCGAGGATCAGTTCGGCGATCGGGGGGATGTCACGATCCATCTGAACGACGAGAACCGGGGAATATCCTACAGCCGGACCAAGGGCGCGAAGCTCGCCTCCGGCGAGGTGGTGGCGATGATCGACGACGACGCGATCGCGGAAGCCGACTGGATCGGGAAGTTGGTCGGGGTGTACGAGGAGACCGATGCGATCGCGGTCGGGGGCCACGTCGCGCCAAACTGGGTGGGCGAGAAGCCCGACTTCTTCCCCGAGGAGTTTTATTGGTTAGTGGGCTGTGACGAACGCGGCTTCGGCGAGCATATGGAGGAGCTGCGAAACACCTACGGCTCGAACATTTCTTTTAGAAAAAAAGCGTTTCTCTCGGTTGGCGGCTACGACGAGAACACCGGAAGGAAGGGCAACAAACACGTACAGGCCCACGAAGCGCCCGTCTGTATTCGACTGTGTGAGCGGTACGGAAACGGTGTGATCTACAACAAAGAGGCGGTGGTTCACCACACCCTGTTCGAGTATCGTGGAGATTTCCGGTGGCTGGTTGCTCGGTCGTTCTGGCAGGGCTACTCGAAGCGAATCATGGATCTGTTGTTGCCCGAAGCGAAGGATGACAAACAGGAGTATCTAAAGCAGTTACTGGTGAAATTCGTTCCGCTGCGACTGAAGGAACTCGTGGGCCGGCCGTCGATAGTGGGGATAAAACAGCTGGTGGCGATCGTCGTGTTTACGGCGGCAGTCGGATTGGGGTATCTGTACGGGCTCACGCGGCGCGATCTCGTGTCAGCTACCGAGCGGGCGTCAACCTGGGCTTAATCGGTGAGTTTCGGCGGGGCACGTCCAGTCACTGTTGCACCGTTGTGGGTCGGGGCCACGAGTTCGTTTGCGTAGCCGACGGCGCGCATACCCGTAAGAACTATCGAAAGCGAGGGGAAAGCGATTCGGTTGCCGAACGAGAGACCGTTCTTACGATCGGGCGGGGATTTCACGCCGCTCGGCCGCGGCGGAACGCCGGGCCGACCGTACCGCTCGGGATAGTAGCGCTGAAGCTGGCAGTGGCCGCGACCGACGCGGAGATCCTTGTTTGCGAGCGCGCGGACCGACTCGCGAGCAGGGTGGTACATCGTCACGTCCTCGGCGAACTGGAGCCGGTAGCCCGCCTCCGCGACGCGGTTGCCGAACTCCTTGTCGCCGCCCGAAACGACTCGGGAATCGAAAAGCCCCACAGCCCCGAAGACCGCGCGCCGGACGAACAGACAGCAGGTCGGCGCGAAGCGCTGGCGTTCGATGTACCGTTCGATCGGAAACCCGGTGTGGGCGTCGTAGCGGGCCGGGAGCGAGGGATTTTTCGGAAGAACGAGTTCGACGTTACAGCCCATGTAGTCGGCGTTAGTGGTTTGAAACTCGTCTATGGCGCGTTCGAGCCAGTCCTCCGGAACGGTCATATCACAATCGAGGAACGCCAATATCTCCCCGTCAGCAGCACGAATACCGGCGTTTCTCGCGGCATACGAACCCTGTACGTCGTCCTCGATCACCAGCGAAATACGTCCGTGCTCTGTAGCGAACCGTCTGACGACGGATCGCGTGTTGTCGGTGCTTCCGTTATCGGCGACGATGATCTCGTAGTCCGGACGGGGATAGCGCTGTTCGCACAGCGACGTGAGCGTCGCCTCGATACCGACCGGATCGTTGTAGACAGGGATGAGGATCGACACCTGGGGCCCGGATGTCCCGCCTCGTGATGGAATCACCGATCTATCCGTCCCCAAGGTGTATTCGTCGCCCACGGATTTTATCTAACTACTAATGGAATAAGCTTATTGCTAATAATAATAGTCGATAACGCATGGGCATCGTCTGTTGGGCACGACCTGTCGAAGTCACGGCTCCGTTCGGGTTGCGATTCGTCCGTCGCTGGAGCCTATGACGCTCCCGAACGTCCTTCTCGTCGTTCTCGACAGTGTCAGAGCGGCGAACACGAGCCTCCACGGGTACGAAAACGAGACGACGCCGTTTCTCCGCGAGTTCGCCGATCGTACGACCGTATACACGCAGGCCCGCACACCAGGCGTTCACAGTATCGCGAGTCACGTCAGTCTGTTTACGGGGTATCACGTTGCCGAACACCGAGCCAGCGATCACGAGGCGGTGATCGACACCGATCGCACGATCTGGAAAGCGATAGGGTCGGCCCACGGGTACGAGACTGGACTGTTTACGCCGAACGTCGTGGTCACATCGGCGTCGAATCCCGCGGACGCCTTCGACACCGTCAAGGGGCCGCGCCGCCGGACTACCCCCTTCCGGTCGGCGCTTGCACCGGGAGATCTCCCCGGTCAGACCGGCTATGTCGAATACCTCAAGCACTGTCTCGCGGACGACCAACCGGCGTTCGCGCTCGCAAACGGGATCGCAGATCGGCTTTCGGCACATTCCTCGCGATCGAGTGAGGCCGAACGGGCCGACGTGTACGTCGATTCGTTTCTCGACTGGCGGGACCAGCGATCGGGTCCGTGGGCCGCCTGTCTCAACCTCATGGACGCCCACTATCCATACGTTCCTGCAGAAGAATACGACCGGTGGGGTGGGCCGGCGCTCCGTCGACTCTATGCGACGCTTCCGCCGGGACCACAACCCCGAGAGTTCCTATCCGGACGACCGTGGTGGCAGCTACGGGCGTTCGAAGCGTTGTACGACGGCTGTATCCGGCAGCTGGACGCGGCGCTCGAACGATTGATCGTGGAACTAGCTCGCCGAGGCGACCTGGAATCAACGCTGCTCGTCGTTACGAGCGATCACGGGGAGGGGTTCGGCGAGCGAAGTCGCGTCCGCCCGGACGTACGCCTCATCGACCACAACTGGGGGATCCACGAAGCGCTGACCCACGTTCCGTTGCTGGTTTCGCGTCCCGGGTCGACCGGGGGCACTCGAGTCGACGAGCCTGCTTCGTTGACGCGGTTTCCCGCCGTGGTCCGGTCCGCGATCGATGGACCGAGCGATCATCGTGGGTTCGTCCCCGACGGCCCCGTCATAACCTCGTCGTACCGTGTCCGAGAACCCGGAGCGGAGCTTCCGGTACCGCCGGCCGATCGAGAACGGTATTTCGGTCCATGGCACGCGATCTACAAGCGGATCGGCGAAGGGGTTCGAAAGGAAAGCGTGCGACGCTCCGACAGTGCTGCCGTCGCGATCCACGACGCGCAAACCGCCTATCGGATCGGACCGGGCGACCCGGACCGTATCGATCGCGTTATTGGAACGCTTGAAGATCCGGAAATCGTTCGATCGGCCGATGGTATCAATGGCACAGTCGAACGCCGCCTCGAAAATCTCGGTTACATGCGATGAGCCTGCTGGCTACAATTGTCCGGTCATCTGTCGGTGGGGCTCGGTCATGCGCATAGGCCAAACCTCCCTCGTCTACTTCGTCTCGAAAGTCATCGGCTCAGCCCTCGGCTTCGTTGCGACGATCTACTTCGCTCGGGCTCTCGGAGCCGAGATCCTCGGTCAGTACGCGCTGGTGATGGCGCTCATCACGTGGCTCGGAATCGGGGGAACGGTCGGCTTTTCGGGGGCGATCTCGAAGCGAATCAGCGAGGGCGAGGACCCAGACCGGTTCGCAGGCGCCGGTCTCGTCGTGATGGGGTCTACGATGACGGCGGTCGCAGCGTTCGTGGTCCTCTTTCGCGAGCAGGTAAACGCCTACGTCGGCGCTCCGGTCGCGGCGTTCGTCGTCCTCCTGTTGTTCGTAACCCTCTTCAAGTCGTTCGTCAGCGCGTCGCTGAAAGGGAGCCACCTCGTCCACGTCTATGCGGTGCTCTCGACCGGACGACAGGCCACGCGAGCAGCCACCCAGATCGCGCTGGTGGCGGTCGGCTTCGGACTCGCTGGAATGCTGTTTGGCTACGCAACCGGCTATCTCCTCACGGCGACGGTCGGTCTCTGGATCCTCGGCGTTCGACCCGCGCTCCCCGAAAAACACCACATCGTCAGCCTGTTTGCGTACGCGAAATACGCGTGGCTCGGGAAGGTCCGCGGACGGACGTTCGACACCCTCGACATCGCGGTACTCGGGCTGTTCGTCGGCCAGGGACTGATCGGGATCTACTCGGTCGCGTGGGCTATCGGCAAGTTCCTGGACATTTTCGGCAGTGCGGTCAGCAGCACGCTCTTTCCGGAGATGAGCAGCGTGTCGGCAAACGATGGTCCCCGTGCCGTAGCCGGACTGACCGAGGACGCCCTCACGTATGCTGGTTTGATACTGATTCCGGGGCTGGTCGGCACTGTCATCGTCGGGGATCGCCTCCTCCGAATGTATGGCGAAACGTTCGTCGCGGGGACCGAGATACTCTCCGTCCTCGTCGTCGCGCTGCTCGTCTACACCTACAACAAGCAGCTACTCAACACGCTCAACGCCATCGATAGACCGGACCTCGCCTTTCGCGCCAACGGGGTGTTCATTGCCACGAACGTCACGCTCAACGTCGTCCTTATCCCCCTCTACGGCTGGATCGGCGCGGCGGTCGCGACCGCCCTCTCGGCCGCTGTTGGCCTGCTGGTCGCCTTCCAGTTTACTCGCCAGCATGTCCCGTTCGCCGTCCCCACGGCCGCAATCGTCCGACAGTGGCTCGCAGCAGGCGGGATGGGACTGGTCGTCTTCGCCGGACGTCGGGTCGAAGAGAGCTACCAGCTACTCCAGCACAACCTCATACTCGTCTCGCTCCTCGTCTCCCTCGGCGCTGTCAGCTACTTTCTCACGCTTTTTTTGATCGCCCCCGGATTTCGTACGACGGTCCGGAGAAACCTCCCGGTCGAGGGGGCGCTCGACCGGCCTGGCTGATCCCCGAGTAAATTCTACAACAGAAAATATTTATCTTACTAATATATCCACAATCGTATGCCCGTGACGAAAGACGCAATCACCGCTCTCGGCGGCCCGTCGATCGCTCAACTGACCGGTTGACCGTATGAAAGCAGTAAGCGACAGCTCCGCAGAAGCCGTCCGGCCGCCGTCCAGCTACGACGACGTTTCCGTGCTGCTTCCGGCGCTCAACGAGGCAGAAACCATCGGCAGCGTCGTCGAGGGGTTTCGAGAACAGGGCTTTTCGAACGTTCTCGTGATCGACGGCGACTCCACGGACACCACGAGAGAGATCGCCACGATCCACGGCGCGCGCGTCATCACACAGTCGGGCGAGGGCAAGGGGCAGGCCGTCCGCGAAGCGCTCTCGGAGATCGATACCGCCTACGTGCTGATGGCGGACGGCGACGGGACCTATCGGCCCGAGGACGCCCACGCGATGGTCGAGCCGATCCGCTCAGGCGATGCCGAACACGTCATCGGCGATCGCTTCGCGGGGATGACCGAGGGCGCGATGAGCCGGCTCAATCACGCAGGAAACCGCGCGATCAACGGCGCGTTCGCCTACGTCCACGGCCGGGATCTGGGCGATATTCTCAGTGGGTATCGCGCCTTCACCCACGAATCAGCCGAACGGATGGCGCTCACACAGGATGGCTTCGGGATCGAAACCGAACTCGCCGTCGAGTGTATGCGCCAGAACGTTCCTACTACAGTGGTCCCGATCCGCTATGAACCGCGGCCCAACGCCTCCGAAACGAACCTCCGGCCCTTCCGCGACGGCGGCCTGATCGTTCTTACGCTCTATCGGCTCGCGCGCACCCACAATCCCCTCTTTTATTTCGGGAGCGTGGGCGTCTCGACGATGTGTCTCGGCCTCGTCGCCGCCGCCTGGGTTGGCTACCGCTGGCTCGTGTATACTACTGCCCACGAGGTTATTGCGCTGTTCGCTGCCTCTTCGTTCCTCTTCGGCATGCAGCTCGTCGTGTTCGGCCTGCTCTCGGATCTGATCGTCACCCTGCACCGAGAGCAGATGCGCCGGCTCGACGACCGGGAGCGATAACGGCTTTTGGTTCCAGAAAGTAGGAGAGCGCGTGACAGAGTACACCACCGTCTCCATCCCGAAGGATCTCGCAGAGCGCGTCGAAGAGACGATCGAAGGGACGAGCTTCCAGTCCACGAGCGACCTCGTTCGCTTTCTCCTCAGAAGTATCGTCATCCAACACCAGAAACGGGGCGAGCTCACCGAGGCGGAGTTCGAG
Source organism: Methanobacteriota archaeon (assembly GCA_022561895.1). Classification (GTDB taxonomy): domain Archaea; phylum Halobacteriota; class Halobacteria; order Halobacteriales; family Halalkalicoccaceae; genus Halalkalicoccus. The sequence continues at coordinate 9,000 of JADFQH010000074.1, forward strand.
GAGATCGCGGATCAGCTCCGGGATCTGGGCTACCTCAAGTAGTCACAGGGTTTCTTGCGGCGGCTCGGCGTCGATCAGGGAGAGCGCCTGGCGCGTCCCCCGCCTGTCGAAAACGGCCAACTGCTCCAGCTCCCACGGGGGCACCGCGACGAACATCGTTGCGTGCAGATCGTCGGTGATCTCGACGGCCAGCTCTCCCTGTGGATGGGAGACGAACCGTCCCCGCGTGCGGCCGGCCGGCGTCGAAAAATCCATCCCGAAGACCGCCTTTACCGACCCGCCCGCGTCGGGATGGTAGAAATGCGTAAACACGGGTGTCCCCTCGGGAATCCCGAGATCCGCATCGAACTCGCTCGCCAACGTGGTTCCGAGTCCGGCGCTGAAGCGCTCGGGCTCAGTCTCCGCCGCGAACTCGAGAAGGGCGGTCGCCAGCCCGCGCGTGATATACGTCACTTCCCGCTCCTACGCCCGCAACACATATATATTCTGCCAATTAAAGCGGAAGGAACATCCGAAGGCTCTTCGCGTAGAGCTGTGGCGTCTTCCTGCGCGAGCCCGAAAGCGCCTCCCCGAGTGCATGCGGGGCGTCCTCGGTAATCGGCTCGCCGTGGCCGACGAGAATTCGGTCGGGGAGGAATCCTTTGAGGGCGGTCGGCGGGAACAGCCGTCGGGCGGGGTGCACTCCAAGGGGTTCGCCCGGCGCGCGGAAGAACCGAGCGGTGCCGACGCTTTCGGCGACGACGAGGGTTCCGCTCTCGTCGTTGTACAGCCCGGCTTCGTTCCAGACCGGCGTATCCAGCACGGGAAACGTTCGGTATCCGGTGTCGGCGAGCGCCCCGGAAAAGGTCTCGACGGGCGCGTCGATCTTCTGTCGAGCGCTCGCGAGCGTTTCGGGCAGATAGACGGGAACGTCGTGGCGGTTCGCGATCGCGGCGGCGTCGCGCGTGTGGCGATCGAGCAGGACGACGATCCCCCGGACCTCGCCCGTGTCGTCGATCCACTCGTCGAGTTCGGGGGCGTCAACCGGGTCGATGAGCCAGACCGCATTACCCTCGACGAGCGCGTGACTCGCCCGTTGCATCTCCTCTTCGGGAAACGCGATCCAGCTAAAGCCGCCGTCGAACTCGAGAACCCGTCGTGCCTCTCTCGCCTCGCCACCCTGTTTCATCGGCATACCAACGAGTACGATCCCCAGGCCGATAAAACGCCGCGCTAGAACGGGTACTCGCGCGCATCGCGCTGGACCGAGATCCACTTCGTCGTCAGCCAGCCGATGGGCTTGCCGGCTCACGACACTGTCGGAAGTAAGCCCTTACACGAGTTTGCTCTATCGCGCCAGCAAATTCTCGTGTAAACAGTTCCTTCCGATAGTATACTTATGATGGTCCGCGAGAACACCGGACTATGCTCGATTCGCTCGACCACTTGGCGCTCGAAGTCACGTATCTCGACCGCGCCCGTGAGTTTTACACCGACCATCTCGACCTCCCGATCGAACGCGAGAGCGACGCCGAAGTCGTTTTTCGGGTGGGCGAGACCGACTTCGTTCTGCGCCGACCGAACTCGGTCCCACGCGGCGGGCTCCACACCCATTATGCCTTTTCGACACCTGCCGAGGAGTACGACGACTGGTGGACGAGATTAGAGCATCTCGGACCCGAAGAGCACGTCTTCGGCTCCTCGAAATCCCTCTACTTCGACGACCCGGACGGCCACTGCGTCGAGATCGGGCAGGCGGGCAGCGAGGGCGAGGGGATCACGGGGATCTTCGAAGTCGTCCTCGAAGTCGCGGATCTGAATCGAGCCGAAGCGTTCTACACCGATCTCGGGTTCGAGGTGAGCGACCGTGGCGACGAGCGCCGCCGGATCAGATTGGCGGGACCGATGGATCTCGAACTCTGGGAGCCCCAGTTGGGGTTGGCCGATGCTCGGGGTGGAGTTCACGTCGATCTGGGCTTTGGAACCGACGATTACGAGACGCTCGTGGATCACGTCGCTGACCGCGCCTGCGCTGTCGAATCGCTCGAAAA
>JADFQH010000384.1 GCA_022561895.1 Methanobacteriota archaeon
GCCGTCCTGCTTCCTGAGCCCCGCATGATACTGCTCTTGACCGAACCGACAGCGCCGCCAGCGAAAATACGAGACGACGCTCGCACCGTGAGCCACGGCGTGGTGGGCCCAGAGACGCATTGCACCCTCGGCGGGCTGTGGGGCGTACGGTGGCCAGTTCACGTCGCCCGGTTGTTGTTCCATCACCCAGAAGGGGCGGTCGAGCGCCCCCCGATAGAGGTCGTGATTCATGCCCACCTGGTCGGGATCACCGGCTCGGAGTTCGTCGGCGCTCGGTTCGTCCTCCCGGCGGTCCTGAACGAACCCAGTAGGGTACGAATCCCACGAGACGAGGTCGAGATCCTCACTTACTGAAAAGGCATCAAGCGTCTCGAAATCACCCATGAAGTTGTGCGTGAGGAACCATTCGTCGTTTGCCTCCCGAAGAAGTTCGGTCTGGAGCCGGTTGAACGAAACCACCGAATCGCTTGCGAAACGATAGTATTCGAGCAAGCGTGAAGGATGGTGTTCGGCCGCCGTTTGTCTTGGTGGGTCGATCTCCTCAAACCCGTTGTACTGCTGGCTCCAAAAGGCGTTGCCCCACGCCTCGTTCAGCGTCCCGATTTCTCCGTACTTCTCGCGGAGCCATTCTCGAAACGCCTGCGCACAATCGTCGCAGTAACAGCGAACCGTTCCGTGACAGCCGTACTCGTTGTCGGTCTGCCAGCCGACGACGGCGGGATGGTCCACGTACCGCTCGGCCATGGTTTGGACGATCCGTTCGGTCTCCTCGCGATACACTCGTGAATTGAAACAGTAATGGCGGCGGCTGCCGAACGCTCTCCGGGTTCCGTCCCGCTCTCGCTGCAGGATCTCCGGATGTTCGTCGACGAGCCACTTCGGTGGGGTTGCTGTCGGCGTACAGAGCACTACCTTGATATCGTATTCGGCCAGGAGACAAACCACCTCATCGAGCCACTCGAAGTCGAACTCGTTTCTTTCCTCCTCGATCCGCCCCCACGAGAACTCGCCCATCCGGACGTACTCGATCCCTGCTTCGGCCATTGCCTCGACATCGGTTCGCCAGCGCTCGCGCGGCCAATGTTCCGGGAAGTAACAGACGCCGATCTCCATACTCGCTCAACGGCCATTACCCACCTAAGCGTTCGGTTCGGCCATTCGAAACGAGCAGTGATCCGTGTACGCTCCAAGATGACCACCGCGCCGCTACCCACCGATCTTCTCTCCGGGCATGATCGATGGAGTTTCGTATGAGCGAACAGATCGGCCGATAGACGGTACCTCGTCTTCACGATGATCACGGAGAGCGACCTCAGCGGTAGAGTTCGCTCTATCGATTTCGTTCCCGCTCGGTTTCGTTTCCCAATAGGGAACACCAAAGGGAGACGCATCGAAGCGCTCATCAGAAACGTCGAGGGATCAACCAGTGTTATCCTCAGACGCCGTCGAACCGATCGAGCGAGAGGAACTCGATCGGCCGGTCGGTTTCGCCTTCACAAGTGAGATCCGCGAGCACCTCGCCGATAACGGGTACGAACTTATAACCGTGGCCGGTAAAGCCCGCGCCAAAAACGACTTGTGGGTACTCGGGATGGCGATCGATGATGAAATGACCATCGGGGGTGTTCGTAAACATGCAGGTCGCAAGCCCCATCGTCGGACCAGTGCCCTGCGGAAAGTAGTTGTTTGCGAACTCCCTGAGGAGCTTCTCGTCTTCGGGTTCGGGCTCGCGGTTCATCGCATCGGGATCGACATCTTGCTGGCGATGCATATATCGCCCAAATTTGAAGCCCGGAACCTTCACGATCGGCAGTCCATAAAAGCGCCCCTCCTCGACCTGAAGGTTCCAAACGGGGTAGTTTTCGGGCATGAACTGCTTTGGAACCTCGGGCTGGAGCCACGCGAGCACCTGGCGCTGGGGCACGGCGATCCCTTCGAGGGGTTCGATCTGTTCTGCGGCCCACGCACCCGAGGCGACCACGAGATTCTTCCCATAATACTCGCCGCGATCCGTCTCGACCCGAACACCTTTACCATCTGGTTCCCACCCGGTGACCTGCTCGCGCGCTTGGATCCGCGCGCCCTCGCGTTGGGCCTGCGTGACGTGAGCGACGATCGCGCGCTCCGAAAGGACGTACCCGCCGTTTGGCTGGTAGACTGCCATGTGTTCTTCAGGTAAATCGTAGCCCGGATACCGATCATT
>JADFQH010000075.1 GCA_022561895.1 Methanobacteriota archaeon
TGTCATTCGCGACAAGGAATTTGCGTTCGATCTCAATGCCCATGGCTGCCTGCCTTGGCTGCGGCCTCGCGCAGCTTGTCCTTCTTGCTCTTGCGGGTGGTGCTCTTGATACCACCGGTGGCCTGCGCTTCGGTGGCCACGGCCTCGGGTTCGAAGCCGGGTTTACTGATGATGTTCTCTCGACCCACCCGGAGTTTGCTGATCATGCCTTCCGATTCCATCTCTGAGAGCAGCATGCTCACTTTCGATTTCGACCACTCGGTCGCCTCGACGATATGGCTCTGGCGCATCCGCCCGCCGTTCGATTCGAGCAGTCGGAGCACCCGCTCTTCGTTCGTCAGAACGGCGGTCTCTACGGCTCTCCTCGATACGCTGTCCCGGTCGGTTTCTTGAACACTCTCCGATCGTTCGTTCCGGCGATGCCACGCCACGACAGCGCCTGCGACCAGAACGAAACAGAGTCCGAACGCAACTACCAGCCCATCGGAGACCGGCGTCTGAAACGCCGCGGTCGAGGATAACCACCCGGTCCGATCAGCCACCCAATGCATTCACTCATATATTCTTTTTCAATTATAAAAGGTTTTATGACCGATCTGTGTCATAAGCGAACAGTCAACATCTCCGCGGGCGAGTGCGGAGTGTGAAGACAGTATCACTGTCCGGTAGGACCGCACTGATCACCGGCGCAAGCTCGGGCATCGGAACCGCCGCGGCACACGCCCTCGCGCGCGAAGGCGTCGATCTTACCCTCGCCGCACGCCGAGAAGAACAGCTCGACACGATCGCAGCGGAGGTCGAATCCGAACACGGCGTCGAGACGCTCGTCGTCCCGACCGACGTTCGGGATGAAGACGCCGTCGAGTCGATGGTCGATAAAGCTACTGACCAGTTTGACGGGCTGGATATCCTGCTGAACAACGCCGGTCTGGGCCGGGGCGGCGAGGTCGAATCGCTCTCGACGGAGGACTACCGGCTCATGCAGGAGACCAACGTCGATGGAATGTTCTTCGCGACGCGGGCAGCCCTGCCTCACCTGAAGGAGTCACGGGGAAATCTACTGTTTATCGGGAGCTTCGCGGGGCAGTATCCCCGCCCATCGAACCCGGTGTACGCGGCGACCAAATGGTGGACTCGCGGCTTCGCTCATAGTGTGGAGGCGAGCGTCGGCGACGACGGCGTCGCCGTCACCGTCATCAACCCGACCGAAGTGCGCACGGAGTTCGGCAGCGCCTCCGGGGAATCGTTCGAGGAGCGATTCGAGGAAAACGAGGTCAGCGAACCCGAAGAGATCGCGGAGGCGGTCGTCTTCGCCGCCGGACAACGAAACTCGACGGTGAGCGAACTCGATCTCTACCGGCGCGATAAGTTCGCCCACTTCTAAACTCGCTAAATCGCGTCTGACTCCCGAAAACCCGCGATCTCGTCGGTAGAGTAGCCCGCCTCGGCGAGGACCTCCTCCGTGTGTTCGCCGAGTTCAGGCGGATGGCGACGGATTTTCGTCGGTGTTTCCGAGAGAAACATCGGGCTCGCCGGCAGCTCGATCCTCCCTCGGGGATGGTCGATCTCGCTGCGCATTTTTCGAGATTCGATCTGGGGATGCGAAAAGACATCGTTCATGTCGTGGACTGCCCGCGCGGGCACGTCGTGGGTCGTCAGCAGTTCGACCGCCTCCCCGGTGGTGTGCCTCCCGAGTTCGTCTTCGAGAATCCCGACCAACTCTCCGCGATTCTCCACTCGATCGGCGTTCGTCTCGAATCGCTTCTCGTCGGCGAGATCCTCCCGGTCGATGGCGGTACAGAACGCCCGCCAGAGCTTTTCGGAGGCCGCCGCGACAACGACGTGGCCGTCGCGGGTTTCGAACGCCTGATAGGGGACGATCGTCGGGTGGGCGCTCCCCATCTTTTGAGGAACTTCGCCGCTCGCGAAGTAGTTCGTCGCCATGTACGACATCCACGCGGCCTGTGCGTCGAGCAGGCTCACGTCTATCTTCTGGCCACCCACGTCCCGTAGCTCGCGGGCGAGCAACGCCGCGAGAACGGATTGGGTCGCGTACATCCCCGCGCCGATGTCGGCGATCGCAACGCCCACGCGCACCGGCTCCCTTCCCTCCTCGCCGGTGATGCTCATCATCCCGCCCTCGGCTTGGATCATCAGGTCGTACGCTGGTTTTTCACTGTACGGCCCCCACTCGCCGTAACCCGACAGCGAGCAGTAGATCAGCTCGGGGTTCACCTCGGCGAGATCATCGTACCCCAGCCCCCACTCTTCCATCGTCCCTACTCGAAAGTTCTCGACGAACACGTCCGCCTCCCGGACCAAGGTTCGGAGGATCTCTTGACCGTCCTCTCGAGCGAGATTCAGCGTTACCGACCGCTTGTTCCGGTTGATACTCGCATAATACGCGCTCGGGCCTTCGGCGCCGAATCTCGGGGGATGCCATCCTCTGGTTTGATCGCCGACGCCGGGCCGTTCGACCTTGATGACTTCCGCGCCGAGATCCCCGAGCTGCATCGTACAGAACGGCCCGACGAGCACCTGCGAGCAGTCCAACACTGTGAGCCCCGAAAGCGGCCCCTCGCCCTCGGCGTTACGGGCCTCGCCGGTCATGGGGCGAGGCGGTTCTTCCGTCCTTTCATATTCTCGTTGTAATATTCGAAGGTGATCGGACACCACTCGGCGGCGATTTCCAACACTTGCTCGGTTAATTCCCGAATCTCCCACTGGCTGTCGGCGGCCGCACGCATGTCCGCGACGTGCATCAACATCCGGGCGTTCATCGACATGACGAGGTTGACTTCAGTTCCAATAGGGAGGACGAATCGGGCGTCCTCGGGGGCCATTCCAAGCTCTAAGAGGTGCTGGTACTCCTCGACGGACCGGGAAACCGACTCGGTGAACACCCGCTCGCGCTCTTTCACCGTCTCCTCATCGACCGCCCCGCTCTTCTGATTTCGCCCGACCCAGTTCGGGTCGCTCGCGGCGGGCGGGACGACGACCATCTCGCCGTCTCGCACCTCCTCGGGATCGACCTCGTCGAAGGCGACGTAGCGCATCGACTGAACGTCGAAGCTCACGTGGCGATGGCGGGTGAGCTGTGCCATACAGGATCGGGAGATTCCTTTGACGGCGATCGTCAACTGGGGGTGTTCGAAGGGACCGAAATGCCCGTGCGAGAGGAGATGCCCGATCAGGGTTCGCTTTTTCTCCTCGATCTCCTCGCCATCGACGCTCTCCATGACCTCCTCGAACGATAGCCCGCCGACGAACCCGCTCATGTAGTCGTTTCGCGCGCCCAGACAGATGACCCGTTCGGGATCGTCGGTGGCTTCGAGCAGTGTAACGTCCATACACGGGGGACTGTCATCCACCACAAAACACCCACCGATCCGAATCGAGAGTTATTTTCATAAAATATATGTATCTGCTAAATCAATAGATGGCAATGAGTTCAGCCGCGCGGATCGGGTACGTCGGCGACGCCGGCACGCTCGAAACGGTCGAGTCCGACCTCGGTGGACGGCTGACGTTCGTTCCGCTCGATTCTCCCGGTGCTGTCGATTCTGCGGGGATCGATTGCCTGCTCTGTGTCGACCCGCTCTCGAAGGAGTACGAAGCGATACCGTCGGTCGTACTGACCGATACGGAAACGATCGTGAACGACGCTCGGCGGTCGGGCGCTCGTGTGCTACCGAAGAACACGCTCGACTGTCCGGAGATCCTGTTAGCACAGATCGAGGCGACAGTCGGCGCTCGACGGTCTTCGATCGACACCGACCGTACCAGTGCGATCATGGACACCGTAGAGGACGTTATCTACGCCTTCGACGAGGACGGCTTTCTCTACTGGAACCGCCGGGTCTCGGAGATCACGGGACTCGACGACGACGAACTGGGATCGACCCATCCGTTCGAACTGTTCTCCGGCGAGGACGCAGAGCGACTTTCGAGCACGATCAACGACTGTGAACCCATACGGCTGCCGTTCACGATCGAGATGGCGTTGCCCGCTTCCAACGGCGGGGCGGTCCCATACGAGTTCACGAACTCGTTGTTGGTCGAGGACGAAACGACGATCGGAATCTGCGGGATCGGTCGGGACGTCAGCGAGTATAAGGACACGCTACGGACGCTCGAACGACTGCTCGAAGGGACCCGCGATCTGATGGCCGCAGAGGGACAGATCGGTGTCGCCGAAACGGCGGTTTCGGCCGCAAACGAGGTTCTCGGACTATCCCACAATGGGATCTGTCTCGCGAACGAAAAACGCCTCGAACCGATCGCGTACACCGATACCGTCGAGACCTCGCTCGGGACGATCCCGACGCTCGAGACGGATAGCCTGGCGTGGGAGGTCTTCGAATCCGGCGAGGATCGCGTGTACGAGCGCGTTCACGAACAGGAGCGGATCCACAACCCCGACACCCATCTTCAAAGCGAGATGATCTTCTCGCTCGGGGAGTACGGGGTTCTGCTTGCCGGGTCGGAGGAACAAAGCGCGTTCGACGACGCCGACATCTACTTCGCAAAGCTGCTCGCGGCGGCGACCGAATCCGCCCTCGATCGAGCCGCAAAGCGAACTGAACTCGAACGGAAAAACAGCCAACTAGAGGAGTTCGTCGGCGTCGTCTCACACGACGTTCGCAACCCGCTAAACGTCGCGGAAGGATCGCTCGAACTCGCGATCCAAACCGGCGACGACGGTCATCTCGAACGGGTCAAAGAGAGTCACAGACGGGTAAACGAGATCATCGACGGGCTGCTCGTCCTCGCGCGGGAAGGAAACGCCGTCGGCGAGACACGACCGGTCGTCGTCGGAACGGTCGCCGAAGAAGCGTGGACGACCGTCGAAACCGGCGACGCGACGCTCGTCATCGGCGAGAACCGGGTAGTGCAAGCAGACAGAAACCGACTCAGACAGCTGTTCGAAAACGCGTTTCGGAATAGCGTTGAGCATAGCTCAACGGATAGCCGGAACTCTTCGAGTTCCGGCGACATGCGCGGAAGCTCCGCTTCCGCGTGTAAGCCAGAATCGCCCGGCGATTCCGGTGACAGCGTGGAACACGGTTCTACGAACACCCAAGACTCGGGCGTAACGGTCATCGTCGAAACGAGCGAAAACGGGTTTTCGATCAGCGACGACGGTCCAGGTATGTCCGCGGACGAACGCGCCGCGCGTCTCGAAACCGAGTTCGGAACGGAGGATGGGTTCGGGCTACCGATCATTCGAACCATCACGGAGGGCCACGGCTGGGATCTCGCGCTCCGTGAGAGCGATTCCGGAGGGCTGCGAATCGAGATCAGAACGAATGAAAACGGCCATGGCGCAGGCGAGCAATGACCACGTATGATCTCCAATCTCGCGGCAGGGATTCAAGCATTTACCAGCAATGCGTTTCTCGTCTCCGGCGAGCGGACCGTTCTCGTCGATACGGGCGCGAACTTCGACAGTACTGGGATGGTTCGAGAACAGGCCAACACTCTCGACGCCGTGATCCTCACCCACACCCATCCCGACCACGTCGAGAACGTCCCGCAGGTTCGCGAGACGTTCGAGGGTGAGATCTGGGGCTACGACCCCGGACATCCGGAGGTCGATCACGCAATCGCGGACGGCAACTCGGTGAAACTTGGCGATCACGAGTACATGGCGCTTCACACGCCGGGGCATAAGGACGATCACCTGTGTTTCTATTCCGCGGATGCGGAGATTCTCTTTGCGGGCGATCTGATCTTTCAGAACGGAGGATTCGGGAGGACGGATCTCCCCGAGGGGAATCGCGAGGTGCTGATCGAGAGTATCGAGTACGTCGCGGAAACCGTTTCGGAGGAACTGGCCGAACTTCACTGCGGGCACGGTCCCAGTATCGAAGGCGACGCCTACCGGCATATCGAACTCGCCCGGCAGGCCGCACGACGTTAGCTGTTCTCTCGCTCCGGATCTTCCTCGCGCTTCAGCCCGTAGTAGCCAGGCTGGTCCTCGGAGACGGGATCGCCGACGACGAGATCCTCGCCATTTTTGACCACCCATGGGATCGCCCAGTCGAGCAGAACAGTTTCGGTCTCGGGTTCGAGTTCGGCCTCGGGATCGAGTCCTTGGAGCAGGCGGCCGATCTCGTAGACGGTGTACATTTCATCCTCCTCGAACAGCTCTGCTGCGGTGTAGAAATCACAGGGGTAGAGCTGTTCGAATGCGTCTTTGGGTTTTGGCATACTCGGAGTTCGACGGAGATATCACTAAAGCTCACGGTGCGGCGGCGAAAAAACGGGGAAGTCTAACGACTTACTCGAAGTGGTCGACGCACTTTTGGTACTCTTCTTCGGCGCTGTCCCAGTTGACAACCTCGAAGAAGCCGTCGATGAAGCTGCCGCGGTCCGGGCCGTAATCGTAGTAGTACGAGTGTTCCCAGACATCACACGCGAGCACGGGATGGGCACCCCACAGCGCATGCAGGTCGTGGCGGTCGACCTTGAGGTTGCGAAGCTGCTTTGCAACCGGGTCATAGACCAGTAGCGCCCAGCCGCCGGCGGCGGATGCTGCGGCCTCGAACTCGCCCTTCCAGGCCTCGTACGAGCCGAAATCCTCCTCGATCTGCTGGGCCAGATCGCCCGATGGCTCGCCGCCACCGTTCGGACCCATGTTCTCCCAGAACAGCGTGTGCAGATAGTGCCCACAGCCGTTGTGGGTGACGTTTTCGAGCGCGCCCGGCGTAGTGCCGAAATCGCCCGACTCGCGGTTCTCCGCGAGCGTCTCTTCGGCTGAGTTGAGGCCGTTTACGTAGCCCTGGTGGTGCGTATCGTGATGCCACGTGACGACCTGCTCCGAGATCGACGGTTCGAGCGCGTCGTAGTCGTACGGTAGCTCCGGCAGTTCCGCGTTTGATTTCTCTGGCATAGTGATCTCCTCCACTACCCACATCTCCGTCCCCGCTGTTAAAGCTTTAGAAGCCCTATGGTATCGTATACCATCCCTTGATTCCGTGCGTTAGATCACTCGTCTGTGGGTTCGACTACTGGTAGGCGGACGGTGACGACGCTTCCGGCAGGATGATTCTCCGCGAACTCGACCGTTCCACCGAGGATTCCAACGGCCCAGTTCACGAGCCAGAGTCCAATCCCGCTTCCGTGCTGAAGCGGCGTCTCGCTCCCGCTTTGGAGCGTCTGCTGTTCGATGGGCGCGATTCCCGGCCCATTGTCACCGACCGTGATCCGCACCGTCTCGCCTTCGAGGGCTGCCTCGATCGTCACCGTCGGATCGTCGTTCGTGTTGTGCAACGCGGCGTTCTCCGCGAGGTTTCGAACGACCGTTTCCGTCGCCGAGCCACACCTGATGGCCGGGAGATCGTGGGTAATGAACGCCGTTTCGGGGAACTCACACCGAAGCGACTGGACGATATCGATGATCGAGGTGTCGAGGCGCACCGGCGTCGATTCGTTGCGTCCGTCGGCCAGCCGCTCGATCTGGGCGGCCTTGTCGCTCAGATCGATGATCCGTGTCGCGCTCTCGTTGATCGCGGCCACGCTGTTTTGGGCCTCGTTTTCGAGGCGCTCGGTGTGTCCGCGGATGATCGTCATCTCGTTTCTGAGGTTGTGTCGGAGAATGCGATGAAGTACTGTAAGACGCTGGCGGTGTCGTCGTCGTTCGGTAACGTCCCGAAGGACGACCGCCCGACCCACCGCTCGGCCGTGATAGTCCTCGAGAACGGAGGCTCGGATGTCGAAATACCGGACGGTGTCGTCGGTTTTAATCGCCAGCTCCGAGTCGGAACGATCATGGGACACCCAACCTGGAACGACGGTTTCTACCGATTTTCCGAGCGCGTCGACCGCGTTTGTCCCGAGAATCGCGGCTGCACTGGGGTTGAGATCGACCACCTGATTTCGGGAGTCGGCGACGATCACCCCGTCGTCGATCCCCTCGATGACGAACTCGCTCGCCAGACGGCTCGCGGCGGGGAGGGCTTCGAGCAGTTTGGCCTGCGAGAGCGCGAACAACAGCGCGACGCCCGATCCGCTAAATGAAATCGCCATCAGATCGAGGCCGGCCCACGGCGTTAGGTCGCTGAGGTAGACGAGATGAGCGAGCCACGGAATCCCCGCACCGACGAGCAGCGCCGCGGCCTGACTGCGGTATAACAGCGAGGAGCCGACCGCAAGCTGGACGAACAGGAGCGAGCCGACAGTCGCGAGCAGATATGCGTAGCCAACGATGAGAAAAAACCACGGACCCCACGTCGAGCTGAGTACGAGATGGCCGTTTCGCTCGATCAGCACCGCCGTCTCACGGACGAGACCGTGCGAGGCGTTCGTCCACAGAAGCACGATGGTGATTACGGGGAGGATCGAGAGCGCGACGAGCACCGAGGGTCTGACGTACTTGTCGCGGCCGGTGTACTCGAGGGCGAAGACCAGCCACGCGACCGGAAGCACGAGGCTTCCAAACCACTGGAGACGCGCCCAGAACAGCGTCCCCGGAAGGGTTTCCGTAGCGAGCGTGCCGAGATGTGTCGCGGACCACCATGCGGCCGCAACCATCAACACCGTGAGACTGGCTGCACCGGGTTCGGGCCGCTGTCGCCACGAAAGAGCCGCAACGCTTCCCGCAACGAGCACCGAACCCGCGACCAACACGAACGTCGGAGTCAGCTCGAACATGAGGGAAACAGCTCACTCAGCATGCCGCTCTACCCTGTAGGAGAGTTCCGACCCTCTTATAATTTATTTTATGGGAATTTTGACTCAAAGGCTGAGCGCAACAACGAGAAGGACGACCATGAGCGGGCTCTCGAAATAGCTCGCGAGACAGAGCCGGTCGGCCGAACGTTCACCGTCTGCGAGCGTCACGATACACAGCGAGTACGCGATCGCCGGGGTGACGGCGAGGGTGACGGGTGCGAGGAGATCGAGGCGAACCGCCCAGAGGAGGAGGACGAACGAGCAGCCGTTGAGCGCTCCAAGAATGTACTGAGTCGGACGAGTTCCGAAAACGACCGGGAGGGTGGAGACGCCCTCCCGACGATCGCCCGAGACATCCCGGATGTTGAACAGTTCGACGGCGATGACCGTTCGAAGAAAGAAAAAGACGAGGACGACGAGCGCGGCGGGTCCGAAGACGTGTCCGTCGAACGCGAGGGGCAACAGCGCAAGCGGGACGGCCCACGCGACGGCGACCGCGGCCGTCCCGACGACCAACACGTCCTTCAGGCGATCAGCTTCGAACACCGGAAGCCAGCGCGTACTGTAAAAGACACCGAAAACCCCCGGAAACAGGACCAGCGCGAGCGCCACCGGTCCGCCTCCAACAGCGAGACCGAGCGCTGTGATATACGCCGCCACGGTACCCGCGTTTAGGCGCTGCAGAATCGAGCCAAGGATGGAGTCAAGCGCACCTCGTGACTTGTTGGGGCGCGGTGCATGTTGGATCACTTGGGCTCCTTCAAGGACTGGGCTGACCGGGCTGTTCGCTGGACTCGCAGAACCTAGTTGTTGGGGCGCGATAGGTTTTCTGGAGTCCTTCAATTAACTTATTAATAATCGCTTTGCCGTCTGATTAAAACAGGGTGCTCTATGTGGGTACTCGCAAGTTTTCGTAGAGCTTGCGTTAATGGCGAGCGGCGGTTGCCGCCTCTGCGCAACCGGCCTGTGAATCGGGAAATATTCCGTGAAGGTGGCTCGGGGATTGCCCTGTAGCGAGCCTAATAGAATGCCGTCAGGCGGAGTGGGTAAATGAAGGGGAGAACTGGGGTGAGGAAAGGAAAAAAATCAGGGAGTGGCTTGAGGCGGATCTTGGTCCAAATTTTCGATGCTGTCCGAGAGCCGCCTGGGCTGGAAGCCAAACAATCGCGGGACAACATCGAGGTGAGCCGTGGTATCACGAGACAAGAGTTCTAGGGCAGCTGGTGCCTGACCGTTCCGAATCCGCAGGAATTTTCCCATGACAGAAAGCGCTCTGGCTGCTTTGGCAGACAGCAGCGGTAGTGGCCCCCGATACTCCGTGCGATGGTTGATGGTATCCGACACCTCTTGAAAGGTGAGGTGCTCAGGCCCACCGAGGTCGATAACTTGGTTTTCAAACCGCGGGTCCTCTATGAGGGCGATAACACACCGCACCAAGTCGTCCGTGTGAATCGGCTGCAGCCTCACGCCGGCTCTCGCGCTAATGGGTATGGCCGAGCCGTTCCTGATAAACGAAGCGAGCCCCTCAGCTAGGCGGTCTCCCGGCCCGAATACCACCCCCGCTATGATGATGGTATAGGGGATCCCGCTCTCCATCACTGCCAGCCGGCCACCGTACCTGCTCCGCAGGTACGGGTACTCCGGATCATCCGCTTCCCATCTCTCGCTCAAGTGGACCACTCGCTTCACCCCGGCGGCCTTGGCTGCGTCCATCAGCTTCCGTACGCCCAGGTGGTTGACCGCTTCGTAGGTTTCGACGCGCCGTGGCTTCCTGCACACGGCTAAATTGATGATCGTATGAACCCCTGCCACTGCCTCAACAAGGCCGTGTCCCTCCGCCAGGCTGCCGTAGGCCAGCTCTAACCCCCGCCCTTCCAGCATCCCAACGTTTGCGGGCTCGTTGACCAAGCATCTGATCGGTCGCTGGCCTGCGCCCAGCAGTGCAGCCACCAGGCGCTGGCCTATGAATTCCGTAGCGCCGGTGATCAGAATGCGATGGGCAGAATCGACAAGTCGTGGCTGGTGCCCGTTGGAATTAGCGATGCGGTAGCCTCTGCGGGAAACCGTTTGGAGAAAACTAGCATCAACACCGGCTCGGGCAAGTTTTTCTCTGATATGAGCAATGTGGGCGCGCACCAGTGCCGCCTCGCCCGTGTGAGGACGAAAGCCCCAAACTTTGATTAGCAGGTCCTCAGGGGGCACAGGTGTGCCGGCGCGTTCGGTCAGATACCAGATTAGGCGGAACTCAGTCGGCGTTATGCCCACCTCTTTTCCCCCTACCTTTAGCCCCTGCGATTCGTCGTCAAGGACGATCGTCCCTGCGCG
>JADFQH010000076.1 GCA_022561895.1 Methanobacteriota archaeon
ACGTCATTTCGGCTCGAAGACAATACTGCTTGCACAACATGCTGAAGCTATCATCTATCAATTGTGCCAGATATTGTGGTTCAACATTTTCGTCAGCCCAGGGCTGGGGTGAGGGTCTTCCGGCTGAAGAATCGCCCCATCGCCTAAGAGGACGACGAGCCCTCACCCGGCTCGCTGCGCTCGCCACTCTCTCCCAAAGGGAGAGGGGACAATCAGTCAGTCCTTCTTGTGGTAGCAATATCTGCCGTAGAAAAAGTCTACGCTGCCATCGTCTTTGAATCGAAACAGAGCAGGGTATTTGAGGCCGCTTCTCAGCGTGTAGAAGTTCGTTGAGGCAAGTGTTGGGTCTTCGGGAATCAACGGGGTTCTACTTGGATCTCCGCCCCTAAGCGGGTCTCTGGATTCCATGTACAGCATCCCATTGTTGATGATGATTTTCAAGTTTTCCAACCCGCGGTAGACTTCGTAGTTGCCTTCCAGCAATTCCATGCGCTCTTTGATTCGCAAGGCGGGCACGGCTTCGGCGGGCTCCTGCCCCATCAGAATCGCACAGACGCTCTCGGCGATCGTCGAATAGGGCATGCCCGAACTGTTGCCCATCATGACGACTCCAATCTTCCTATCGGGAACGATCGCCATGTATGCCGTCGAAACGAGAATCGACCCACCGTGGCTAATCATCTTGTGACCGAGAAAGTCGGGCGTGATGCTTAGCCCGTAACCATAACCTTTGCGACCGTAGTGTCCGTCGGGCGTTTGGATCTGCAGGCTGTGCATGGCCTGCAGAGATTTTTTGCTGGCGAGTTTTCCAGTAGCGAACGCGCCCAGGCGAATGTGTGCGTTGACGTAGCGAGTCATCTCGTTTGCTGAGCTGACAATCCCACCAGCCGCTGACAAAAAACTGAAATCGTGATTGTCCTTCGGGTTGGGATAGGGGAAATCGGCGGGCTCGTTCTTTCCATCGGCTCCTTTCAGATGCGGCACGATGTGATCGGGATCGGATTCAAACTTGTCCGTGTCGAGCGTCGTGCGATGCATTCCTAGCGGATCGATGACCTTCTCCTTGACGTAACGATGGAACGGCATGCCCGACTTTTCCTGGACGATGTGCCCCAGCATTCTCCATGCGCCGTTGTGATAGAAAAACCGTTTTCCCGGTTCGTCGACAACTTCATCTTGCGCGCCGTTGACGAATCGGTAAAAGTCCTTCGAGCTGCCGTAGGGTACACCGGTATCCAGTCCAAGCCCTCGGTAGATCGCCACATTGGACGTCGCCAGGCTGGGAATGCCGAGACTGTGGGTCAGCAAGTGGTGAATTGTGATCGGCTTGTCGGGCATGCCGAGTTCAAACGGAATGTGTTTGCTGACGGGATCATCAAGCCGAATCTCTCCTTGCTCGACAAGCTGCAAAATAGCGATGGCGACGAAGCTTTTTGTAATACTGCCGATTCCATAGAGAGTGTCGGCCGTAGCCGGCAGGTTCTTCTTTGGGTCTCGGGAGCCGAAACCTTCTGCGTAGATGGTTTTGCCGTCCTGAACAACCGCGATACTGAATCCCGGCATTTTGGCCTCTACCATGTACTTTGGAATGTGTTCTTCCAGCCATCTTTCGACCTCGGCAACGTCTGATTCTTGTGACTCTGCACGGGCATCGCCTTCGTGCGCCAAAGCAATCAAAGCAAAACCTGACAGGATAGAAAAAAGGCGTCGTGAGACTCTCATCGTGATCCTCCAACGAATCGTCGCCGATTTCGGCGAGCAAGAAATTGAGACGTAGCGCCCTAAATGATACCACGCAATATGGCTGTGAGATTTTTGGAGTTAGCGACTCGTCGCCACTTTCCTTCTCGCATCGGCTGGCAAAACGAGGCGTTTTCGCCTTATAACCCGAATGGGAACCTGAGTAAGATGACAAGTCATCGCACTCCAAAGCAAGAATGGCCACGGCTATTTGTCGACTTCGTGTTGCGCATCCTCGCGCGTACCACACACGGGCCAAATCGTGTCGAATTTGGAAAGCCGAAGAATCTCCTTCGCCGTTTTCGACACATTGCATACGGCTAGTTTTCCGTCTTGAGGTCGTATTTGCTTCCAGAGATAGAGCATGGCTTCAAGCATCGAAGATCCGAAGTAGGAGATCTTCTCAAAATCGAAGATCACGTGCCGCACCCCCGCTTCGTTCATACTTTGGAGCACTTCATCCCAATCCGCTTTCACATCGTTCTCAGCAAGACTTGTGATGTTGCGCGTCGGTATCACAACGATCGTTGACTCGTCGATGGTGGTCTCAAAGGCTGAATCGATCATCGGCTTCCTCGCCATCCTACTAGGCTTGTTTGAAAACTGTTGCCCGACTCTCCGAGTCGTGGTTTTTGTTAAGGAATGACGACTCGGAGAGTCGTCCAACAGTAGTTTTGAAACAAAACCTAGGTGACAGCACCATTGATTCGTTTCTTGACTAAGGTAACTTCGTTTCCTGAATTATTGAACGTAACGTCGTCCATAAACGTGCGCATCAGCAGAATCCCTCTGCCCCCGAGTTTCTCCAAGTTGGCCGGGTCCGTTGGATCAGGCAGCAAGGTGGGGTCGAATCCGGGCCCCTCATCGCAAATCAAAAAACGCCCTTCCTCGGCGGTAAACGTCGCCTCCACATGGATTCGGCGCTGACCGTAGGGTGTTAAATGTTTACGCGTATTCACCAATTTGCAATATGCCTCGAAATCTGAATCTCGCAAATCCGAACTGATTTCCAAGTTGCCATGAAACAAAGCATTGACGAGCGCTTCGTCCAAAGCCACACCTACTCGGATGCGTTCTGTTTCATCGCACAAACCGATTCGCGTAGCGCCTTCTTGCAGGTAACTGATTAATGGCGGTATCAGCGACGAGTCGTTCTCCAACTCAAAAGAGTATTGGCTACCAGTCAGGCAGCCGATCAAACGGGCTTCGTCGCGCTGTTGGCCGGCGACGGATAGAATCTTTTGAATCGTTTGGACCAAACTGCGCGCGAGCGTATTCTTGGGAGCATAACTGGCCGCTCCCGTCTGCAAAGCTTTGACAGCGAGCTCCTCATTGCCTTTGGACGTAATGATTATGACGGGAACGAGAGGAGACCGTTGTTTGACTTCAGACACTAATTCCAGTCCGTCCATCTCCGGCATGATCAGATCGGTCACTACGAGATCCACCGACGTTCCATCCATCTTTTCTAACGCATCGCCACCGTCAACGGCGTAGACAACTTCCCAATCCGTTTCTTTCGCTAGCAAGCCGCCAACAATGCGGCGATCGACGGCGGAATCATCGACAACAAGTATGGTCGTCATTCGAACCTCTCGATCCACGTACAGTTTCGGCCCTCCTGTTTTAGGCGTCCGCAAAGGATGCCCAAGCGGAAAGCTATTTTGCACTCTTTCGCTTGATCAGGGTGACTTCGCTTCCGTTTTTGTCAAAACTGACTTCGTCCATAAACGTACACATGAGAACTAGCCCGCGTCCGCCTTCTCGTTCCAAGGCGGTCGGGTCGCCGGGCTCGGGCATCGTCGAAACATCGAATCCTCTTCCCTCGTCCCTCACTACAAATCGACATTCGTCGCGCGAGATTTCCACTTCGACGTGCGTCTTGCGATCACAATACGGTGGTTGTGATCGCCGCAATTCGACAAGATTGGCTTCGCTGTTGGGCACGTCCGTATCGCGAGCCAGCAGGAGCTGGTCGGCGCTGATTTCCAAGTTTCCGCGATACATTGCATTCGACAAGGCTTGCTCTAATGCTATTCCGACACGAACTCGCGCGATTGCGTCACAGAGGCCAACGCCGTAGACCATTTGCTGCACGAGATCTACGAGCGGATCACCTACGGGGAGCGGCCCACGTCGCTCGCCACCCTCGAGGGAATGGCCGAGAGGACGGTCACGGTAAACGGCTTCTCGAAGGCCTACTCGATGACCGGCTGGCGGCTTGGATACCTTGCCGCGCCCGAAGAACTGATCGACGAGGCGGGCAAGCTCCACTCTCATTCGGTCTCCTGTGCAACGAACTTCGTCCAGCATGCAGGTTGCGAAGCGCTTTCAAACACCGAAAGCGATGTCGAGGAGATGGTCGAAGCGTTCGAGAGCCGCCGAGACCTGCTCGTTGATCTTCTGGAGGAGTACGGAATCGATGTTCGCCCGCCCGAAGGGGCGTTTTATATGATGGTCCCCGTAAGCGAAGACGACCAGCAGTGGTGTGAGGGTGCGATCCAGGACGCCCACGTTGCAACCGTACCGGGAAGCGCCTTCGGAACGCCGGGTTACGCGCGGATCTCGTATGCGAACAGCGAGGAGCGAATCGAAGAGGCGGTCGATCGGCTGGCGAGCGAGGGGTATCTGTAGCGGATCACGGCTTAGCTCTCGACCAGATCTGTCATGTGCTGTACGAACGATTCTGACCGTTCGATCAGTTCTACTATATCTTTGTTGACTGGTTCCGACCCGTAGTCGGCGCGATGGCGTTCCTGTGATAGCTCGTTCAGGAACCGACCTTGTTCAGCCGTCGCGTCTCCGGAAACAACCACTTCCGAGCCAAACAGTGACCGAACACCGCCGTGTGATCGTGGGTTCACGCCACGATGATAGAGAACCGCTTGTGCTGCATGGAAGCAGGCGTAATAAAGTCGGTTCACGACCGCTGCGTTGGACTGACCTGCTCCGTGCCCGCGATTTGCATCGATAAGCGCTTGACGTGCCATGTCTAACTCATTTTCAACGTCGGCTTTCGTTGGATCGTCCTCAGACATACTGCTTAGCGTCCGAAAGAACGTTTGTGACAAATGGTTCTCCACGCTCTGCACGCGTCCGAAACTCGTGTTCTCGAAACAGATGGATTTCGATCGGCGGTCCGTAGTTCAGCATCACGCTGTAGGCGATCTCTTGGAGAGGCTCGTTTACCGAATGGAGATCGGCGTTATCGGTAACGACGACCAGAACGTCGATATCACTCGACAGCCCTTCTGCTTCCCCACGAGCAACTGACCCAAATACGTACAGCGAAAGGAGATCAGGGATGTCAGCCGCACGGACGGCTTCGATAAACGCAGCCGTCGCAGTGTCGTGGGCACGCGCCCGCTCTTCGTCAGTCTTCGGTAGCGAGGAGCGCCCGGAGTCGCTCATACTGCTACCGTTACGCACTGTAATGGATTTATACTATTGGTCGAGCAGGCGGATCTCGTATGCGAACAGCGAAGAACGGATTCAGGAAGCAGTGGATCGGCTGGCGAGAGAAGGCTATCTATAAGGACACAAGTTCGGTTTCAGATCAGCACGGTTCGATATCGACACCTACTGCTTCGAAGTGTTCGATGTAGCCGTTACAACTGGTTCGCCAAGTGCGTTCACAACTGCGACCACCATTGCGTCCACCGGATCTGTCCCGCTATCGCCGCCCGTCGCTCGATCCGCTTTCGCGAGCAGTACTCCGGAACAGCGAGAAGGCTCTCGAACGCTTCGGAGATTCGAAGCGACTTACTCATACCGTATACTCGGATACACAGTCTTATGCAGGTTGCACTGCGTGTCGATCTTCAGGAGAGCCGCGCAGCGATATCCGCTTCGGTGATGATCCCGACCGTCTCGCCGGAATCCGTTACCATCACCGCCTTGTAGTGGTTCAACAGATTACTTATCTCGTCGGCGGTCGCCTCTCTTGAAACGGTCGGAAAGCTTTCGGCCATATGCTCGACGACGGGTTCATCGCGCGCGGCCGAATCGAGATGGACGAGATCGCCCTGGCTGATGCTCCCGACGGGAATCCCATTTTGAAGCACTGGAAGCTGGGAGTAGGCCTCCTCGTCCATCTTTCCGACGGCCTCACGGATCGCGTCGTCCGGCTCGACGTGAATGACCTCGGTGTTCATCAGATCGCCCGCGCGCACGATGCCGCCTTCGGCCTCATCGAGGGCTTCGACGATCCGCCGGAGCGTCGAGAGTCTCGGATCGACATCGCCGCCCTCGATCCGAGCGATGAGCGGTTGGGAGACGCCCGCGCGTTCGGCGAGCACGCTCTGGGTGAGCTCGAGATCGATCCGGCGCTCGCGCAGATCCTGGGGCGTGGGAAGATTCATGCCCGACAATAACTGCGGGTTATTATAAAAGGTTCGACCGCTACTCGTCCTCCCCCATCTCGATCGTGTCGATCACCGAAAGCGGCACGTCTCGGAGTGCGCCCCCGATCTCGCTTTTGGCGATGCGCTGGGCGTGTTCTTCGCTATCGGCGTTGAACACCTTCATCTCCAAGAGCAAGCCAACGAGTGCAGTGTCGGCCGCAATGTACGCCGAATCGAAGGGTTCGCCACAGGCCGGACAGCCCGTGACGCCGACTTCGACCTCGACGTAGTCCATATCCTGCTGGTTCAGACGCTTTCCGGCCTCGCTGACGGCTACGCCGATCGCATCATCGATCTCCTTGACGTCCCGCACCAGCCACGCCGCCTCCATCGCTACCAGATAGTTCATGGCTCCACTCGCCTCTCCGAGGGGGAGTGCGTTGCGGTTCGACGCGCACGTCATGTTGATCCACTCTGTAAGTTATCAGAATTACTCCGATCTCCACCCCGATAGTTTCAATAATTTGTACTGTTCGGCCAAATTCGTCGCATCCAGTCCGACGCGACTCGAAAAACGATAGCGGGCGGCGGGGTGATTTTGTAGAGGATGAATTATTATATTCCGTTTGATCGACAATATTTATATACGGGGTGTGCGTGAGCGGCTGTATCGGATGATCACACGGCTGTCCAACGTTGCCCTGTTTGCCCTGTACCAAACGACGATCGCCTTCGGGCTGTTACTACTGCCGCTTGCGGTAGCGATGAAGCGAGTCGGCGTTTCCATACCAGTCCACCGCCTCCTCATGCGGGTCGAGCGGAGCTACGAAGCCCGCACCGCAACGGATACTGTCGGTCATAACTCAGGAAACCCGCAGTAGCACAGACGGACCGGAAACCCGAAAAATTCGTCACGCCGAGGACGGACGTTGAACTGCTCACGACCGGCAGTACAATCGACCGGAACGAGTGGGTTTATCAGTCCACAACGGTAATGGCTGGTAATGCGAACACCAAACCACGCTGAGTTCTCGGACTCGCTCGTCTCCCGACCCGGACAGGCCGATCCCTACACGCCCGAACTGGGATCGCTTCCCGACGCCGAACTCCCTGAAGGAGCGGACGTCGCAGAGCTCAAAACCGGAACGACGACCGTTGGCCTTCGCGCCGAGGACGGCGTTATCCTCGCGACCGACATGCGCGCAAGTCTCGGCAATATGGTTTCGAGCAAAACGGTCCAGAAAGTCGAAGACATTCATCCGACGGGTGCGCTGACCATCGCAGGCTCGGTCAGCGCCGCCCAGTCGCTAATTCGAACGCTTCGAGCCGAGGTCAACCTCTATGACGCGCGCCAAGGCGAGGACATGAGTATGACCGCCCTCTCGACGCTTACGAGTAATCTGCTTCGCAGCGGCGGCTTCTTCATCGTCGTGCCCGTTCTTGGTGGTGTTGACGACGATGGCCCCCACATCTACAGCATCGACGCCCTCGGCGGGAAGACCGAAGAGAAGTACGCCGTCTCCGGCTCCGGTTCGACCTTTGCCCTCGGTGTGCTCGAACAGCAGTACGAAGAGGGGATGGACGTCGAGGAGGCTCGTGACGTGGCGATCCGCAGCATCGGAAGCGCCGTCGAGCGCGACACCGCAAGCGGCAACGGGATCAACATCGCCACCGTCACCGACGAGGGCGTCGAAATCGAACGATTCGAGGAGTTCGACGGGATCGACGCCATCCAAAGCGGTCGATAGTCAGCGGTCGTCGGCCCAGTCGGCAAAGCTCCCCTCCAACAACGTTTCTTTTTGGCGGTCGATATACTCCCGTTGAGCGGTATGAATCGCCTCCTCGAGCGACTTGCCATCACCAACGAGTCCGTCGACTCGCTCGTGACGCCACTGGGCTGGCGAGTAGCCGTGACGTGCGCGATAGCGGAGCGGCCAGAGATACCTTTCGACCTCCTGATCGCTGAGTCCACGGAGTTTCAGCCCGTCCCGTGCGTAATCGAACAGATCGACGAACAGCGCCTCGCTTTCGACGACCTCCTCACCCCCACCAGTAATCCACGAGAGATCGGCATCGAGACCGTCGCGCATCGCACAGTAGAAGTTCTCGCGGGCATCGGTCCAGTCGAGATGGATGACGGGATGGTCCCTCCGAGGAAGGCTTTCGAGGAGGCCTGCAAACACGGCGAGAAAGGCCACCGAATCCCGGACGGTGGGCTGGGAGCCGATCGGACGAAACTCGATGCGGGCGTTGGCCAAAGAGCGCGTCGCTCCCCCAAAAACCGGCCGAACCCACCGCCAGTACGTACCGTGTTTCATCCGGAAGTGTGCGAACTCGTCGTCGAACCGATCGGAGGTTTCGACCGGCATCGGTACGATGGTGTCGTCGGCGACAATCCGGTCAACGGCCTCCTCGACACTTGAAAGGTCGTGGGGGAATCGTACTTTGCCCGGAACGCCCTCGTTGAGCACGCTCTCGAAGACCGCGATCCGGTTGACCATCCACGACTCATCGAGGATTCGTCTATCCGAGCGATCGTCGTACAGCTCGGGCGGGAAAAACGGCGAGTTCGCGCCGAGTGCGAGGAGCGGCCCGGCGATCCGCAGCGCGTAGTTGAAGTAGTCGGGGAGATCGGCGGCGTGCGCGACTTGGTAATGGGGCTGGATCGAAGTGATGAGGCTTTCGGGCATCACCGTTCTCGAATCGAGGGTGATGTTTGGAGCGTCCAGATGCATTCCCGCAGTGGTGTTTCCCTCGGCGTTCGCCATCACGTGATATCTAACTGAATCGCTCATGTTGGTCGCGATCGTAATATCGTCGTCCTCGATCGAGTCGGTAAGGTAGCTTCGTGCGCCCTCTCCCTCCGGTGGGATCGTCCAGATGCCGTCGCTTACGAGCGTGATTCCTTCGGGGTGAACACATTCAAGCGCGGTCGTAAGCCGGGCTTTGATCTCTGCCTCTTGGGCGAGCAGGCCGTGGGCGTTTAAGGGCTGTGGGCTGGTCGACATCTCGGCGTTATGTAGCCCAAGTTCCTTTTCGAAGCCGATGTATTCGAGCATTCTTCGCGGGACTCGTCTGAGAGCGCTCGTCTCCCCATCGACGGCGTAGAACTCGTACTCGAAGCCGATGATCGCCTGCGGATTGTCGAACACTCCCTTTGAGAGCCCCTCGATGATCACGTCCGCATCCTCCGCTGCACGGCGCTGGAACGTTTCGGCATCGATCCCGAGCGCCTCCTGTACCGCCCCCGCGAGCGTTGATTCGGTCATTGTGCAGGTGTCGGCCGTCTACCCCCTTGAAAGTATACTGTCTGCCATAAGCCCGTGTAGGAATCTGGCGATGCGGTCCGGCGAATCCCTTCGGATATACTGCCGGACAGAACGGTTGATACATTCGCCGACAGCCGTCCCCGGCGACAACGTATCAAAGCCTCTGTCCGACAGTATAGTTGTGGCCGACGGTGTTTGATAAAGGCCGTTGTAACGAGTTACCGGTGATCTGATCGCTCGTGCGGGTCAGCGATCACCGGTAAAGGACTACAACAGTCCTTAGAGCGTTCGACCATGCCAGTGACAGTGGTGCGTCCAAGTGGGAAGCGGACCGGTTGATTAGATGGTGATTAAAATCAGGAGGATTTGCTCTCAGTAGGAACTGATGAGTCCTCCGGCATGTATAGAACACAGCCAGTATCCATAGACTGAGAGATCGGTGGGAGCGCCCTCCAAATCACGAGACGGAGATGGTAGGACGATCGTCCGCCCGCAAAGAGACATCTCTGTTTTTGGACATCATCGAACGCACCACTGTCTGACGGTTGTCGGACGCGAATATAATCGAAGGGAAAGGTGAAATCAAGCGACGATGGTGAGCTATCGGTCGATCACTAAGCGTTGGTTGCGAACGATGACAGGTGTGCGCTCGGCTGTCGATGAAGATCTGCCGTTCAGTCCGAGGTGTTTTGTCGACGCATAGTTAATTCCATAGCAAGCGTGGCTACTTCTTGCGATGGTAGGTATCCAAGACGCGACAACGATAGCACAGCAACAACAACTGGATCAGATAATCGCTCCGTTTTCGGATGCGATTACCGGGATCGTCCTGCTGATCCCACGAATACTCGGCGCGCTGATCATCCTGTTGATCGGATGGATCATCGGGAAGGTCGTCGCCAAAATCATCACCCGGCTCGCGGACGCGGCCGGACTCGATGAACGGACGCTACAGACCCCGATCGGCGATATGATGGGGGGAAGCGAGGACGCGGTCGCGAATGCGTTCGGGAAGATCGGTGCGTACTACATCTACTTCCTCGCGATCCTCGCCGCGGCGGACGTCCTCCAGATCGCGCTGCTCAGTCAGTTCATCACCCAAGCCGTGGCGTACCTGCCGGCGTTGATCGCGGGCATCCTGATCATCGTCGTCGGGTTCATCGTCGCGGACTTCGTCGGTGACGTGATCGCGCGCAGCGCCTCGACGACCGGCTCGGACGCCGGATCGATGCTCGCAAGCGCAGTCCAGATCTTTCTCTACTTCATCGTGATCGTCGTCGGTCTCGATACGATGCAGATCGACGTCGAGATACTCTACATCTTCGCGGGCGCGCTCGCGGGCGGTCTCGGTCTCGCGGTCGCGATCGGTCTCGGCATCGCGTTCGGTCTCGGTGGCCGGGATTACGTCGCGAACAACATCGACCGATGGGCCGGCCAAGCAAGCGATACGGCCGGCGAGATGGGCGGCGACACCAGCCCCGAAACCCGCGGCTCGGGTTCGGGTGCCGGTGTCGATTCGAGCGACGACTAACCTCGCGGACGTTCGGCCCTCAACTAACGGCAGTAGGCGGTGCGGTCCGCGGTTTTTTGAAGACGTATGACGATGACAGGCATGTCGAACCCC
>JADFQH010000385.1 GCA_022561895.1 Methanobacteriota archaeon
TATGACACCCCGGCTTGGCCCCCTTTAGTGGATGCCCAGATGGCGATTACAGTACGCGGCACACTGATTGATTCTGGAAGCTGCAATTGCGAGCCTTGCGACCCCTGGCCTGGGAGCTGTCCACCCTGCGAACCAGATCTGTGCCTTCCTGGCGGGGACCCTTGCGACATATCAGAGCAGTGATCATGAGGTAAGAGCATGACACAAGGGAGAGTGCAGAAATCAGGTGGGCTTACTCCACTGATAAGTCTTGTGCTCATCGTCGCCCTCGGGATCATGTCCGATCCCATCGATGGCGTAGTAATCATGGTATCCGTCGTCATCCTCTACGTCCACCAAGAGAAGATCGTCTATCCGCTCGCGGTCAAATTCGGCTTCGAACCCGAGGACCCACGACCGAAGGCTGATGACGGCTAATCCTCGTCGTTCGAGACGTCGAACGGGTCGTCCTCGGGCGCTTTCTGTGGGATTATCGGTCCGATCGAGGAGGTTCGCCGGATCAGCGTCGCCGTCCGGAGGATGTACGCTGCCATGAGCGCAAGCGGCGAGGCGACGACGACGATGAGCGCCGTCACGACGTAGGGGAGCAGCGTGGGATCGATCGCAACGCCGCCGATATCGGAGTACAGAAGTCCGATCGTCACCGCCGAAAACACGGATGGGACCCCACAGTAGAGCGTCAGCCGGGAGAACTGGGTGAGTTCGCGCTGCATGTACGTCGTCTTGAAGTGGGTTCGCGCGACGTTGAACAGTTCGAGCGCCTCGATCAGCTCCTCGAAGGCATCGTGGGTTTCGTCCGATAGCTCATCGGTGTACCGGTGATGGAGATGTCTGGCGGCGTAGATCTGCCATGCGTCGTTGTAGTTGGCCGCCGCCGAGACCACGTCGAACGTCCCGAACTCGGTGTTTTCGAGGGTATCACTGACGCGCTGTGTGCTGTCTTCGATCCCCGAGACGTAGGATTCGATGAGCTTCCGACTGTCCTCGTCGGACTGGTTTTCGACGGTGTCGGCGAGGCTCTCGGCTCGATCGTTGATCGACTGGATGAGGAGGTAAAACAGCGCCACCGGCGAGGCTGGCGCTGCTGGCGCGCCCGACATCTCCTCTACGTTCTCACGGAACTCCATGACGTTGCTCAGTCGACTCCGTGCTTCACCGGCCGAACTGAACTCCCGAGAGAGGATCATCTGATTGATCGATACCACGAGCGTAACGAGTGAAAACGTCCCCGCGATCATCCCACCTGCCAGTCGTGTCACCGAATCGTCGTTCTGAAAGGCGATAATCCCCAACTGATTGAGACCGAGAAACCAGAGTGCGATTCCAACGAGGATCCCGACAGTGACGACGAGGCGGTTTCCGTTCACCAGCACCCACTCGATCGGACTGGAACCCGATTCCCGTCCCATCTCGCTGCCGTGCGATTGTAAGATCTCTTCGTCCTCCGACGAACTCATACGCTACCCTACAGCCGTTAGCCCGAAAAAGGACTGCGTTGCAATGTCGGTCGTTTGATCTCGAAACGGTGGTCGCCGTGACACGAACCTACTGTTCCGAACCAGCCCCGTCGCTGCAATAGCAAGCGTAACTACTACACGGATCGATTGAATGCAACTGGTATGGTCAGAATATCGACGATCGTGATCGTGCTCGCAATCGTGCTTGCGATCGGTCTCATCCCCATCCCCGTCATCCCCGGCGTTGGGCTGCTCGTTGGCGTTTCAGGCATCGTGATCGGAGTCGTCCTTCGGTTGCTCGGACTATAGTTCCGCCGTTCACCCACCCTCGTTGGGGTTTTTCGATCCCTCCTCGCCGATGATAACCGTGTTTTTTACGACGTTTCTGTGTGCTCGGCGCATCCGTTCGGAGAGCGCCTGATGTGAGGCGTCGAGATCGTCCGCAAGCTCCGAAAGCGTCGTCTCGCGTGGGATGGCGTAGTAGCCACGATCGAAGGCGATGGTGAGAACGTCCTGCTGGTCGTCGGTGAGCCCGAACCGGCCCCCGTTTGAACACACGCCGGAGCGAACCTGCCCGATGAAGAAGGCGTCCAGCAGCATCAACACGATGACCGCCATCGATGCTTCAACGACCACGTATCGCGTCGCGATGGGGACCCGGCAGTGTCGACACCGGCCGCGCAGGAGTACGAAGCTTAAAATAGGGAGGTT
>JADFQH010000077.1:0-1318 GCA_022561895.1 Methanobacteriota archaeon
GAACGCGGTGGGATCGTTGAAAGAGGAGCTCTCGCCCCAGACACTCGTGATCCCGGACCAGATCGTCGATCGTACCCGCCACCGCGAGATGACCTTTTATGACGAGGGGATCGTCGTCCACCAGCCCTTTACGTATCCGTACAGCCCCGAACTCGTCTCTCACCTCGCCGAAGCGGCCGAAAACGCGACCAACGCCGACGTCTCGAAGGGCGGCACGTACGTCTGCATCGAGGGACCCCAGTACTCCACGAAGGCCGAAAGCGAGTTCTATCGATCCCAGGGCTGGGATTTAGTTGGGATGACCGCGATCCCGGAGGCAAAGCTCGCCCGCGAGGCAGAAATCGCCTACGCCACGGTCGCCGGCGTCACCGATTACGACGTGTGGAAAGAAGAGAGCGAAGTCACCTTACAGGAGGTACTCGAAAACGCCGCGAAGAATCAGGACGCGATCAAAGCAGTCGTCGAAGAGGCGATCCGCACCCTTCCCGAGAACCACGAGTGTGGGGCCCACAGCTCGCTTGAAGGGACCGTCAACACTCCAACTGAGGCAATTCCCGAAGAAACCCGAGACCGCGTCGAACCGCTGCTCGGCGAGTATCTTTAGAGTACCCGCTTACTTGACCCCGAGGGCGTCAGCCATCACGTCCGCAATATCGGTGTTGTCCCGAGCGGTGTTGAAAAACTCCGCGTTGGGTCCGTCGGCATAGAGTGGAACGTCGACGCCAGTGTGACCGTGGGAGGTGAAGCCAAGCAGCACCCTCCGGTTGAGACGGTCGCGAATCTCCGGCATCTCATTGAGGCTGAGATCGATCGTCCGATAGAGATCCGCCGCCGAATGGTTGCGATCGAGTTCCTCGAGTTCGAAGCCGCCAACCTCGCTCATCACGCGCTGGAGGTCCTCGACATCCTCGACTTCCTCCTCGATCGCGGGCACGACTCCCTCGGTAATGCTCGCGGTGAGGCTGTCGATCATCTCGTAGTCGACGTTGTAGATTCCATCTCGCGCGAGCGAGAACCCGCCACACTCGTGGTCGGCGGTCGTGACCACCGTCGTCGGCGGGGTCGAGTCATCGCGGGCGAAATCGAGGATCGATCCGACCGCCTCGTCACCCTCTAGTTGCTCGTCCAAGATCGCGGGATCGTTCGCGTGCCCGCAGTGATCGACCCGCCCCGGCTCGACCATCAGGAAAAAGCCGTTTTCGTGAGCCGAAAGTAGGGAAATCGCCTTCTCGGTCATCTCGACTAACCCCGGCTGGTCGCTCCCCTCGCGTTCGCGGTCGAGCCGGTAGTCGAGATGGCTGTTGTCCTCGGTGAACAG
>JADFQH010000077.1:1328-10833 GCA_022561895.1 Methanobacteriota archaeon
GTCGACCCCGGCCAACTCCTCGCCGGTCTCGACGATCCGATAACCCTCCGCTTTGGCTTCGCTCAACAGATCCGCGCCGTCTTCGCGCTGCTCGGGATCGAAATGGGCCTTCCCGCCGCCGAGCAGCACGTCGACGCCCGCGTCCTCGATGTACTGGCGGGCGATCTCGTCCTCCATCGAGCGATGGGGGACGTGAGCGGCGAAGCTCGCCGGGGTGGCGTGCGTGACCCGCGTCGTCGTCACCATACCGGTGGCGAGTCCGGCATCGCGCGCCGCCTCCAGAATGGTTTCGACCGGAACGAACTCGTCGTTCTCCCGAACCCCGCCGATCGCGCCGTTGTAGGTCTTGACGCCCGCGCCGATCCCCGTCGCGCCCGCCGCACAGTCGATCGCACCCGGACTGGTTGCGCCGGCCCCCGAATCGATAACCACTTCGTTTGGATCGTCCGGAAAGACCGTCATCGTGCCGTGGGCCGCATGGCGATCGAGGTTCAGCCCCGCCTCGGCCGGATCGGCGTTCAGCGGGAACGTTTCACTATCCTCGCGGTAGGCCTTCAGATACCGCGAGCCGGTGACCTGTGTGGGCCCCATCCCGTCGAAGATCACCATAATCGCGTTTCGCAGCTCGCGGTCGCTCGTGGTCTCGTCGCGTTCCTCGTCGGCGAACGCCGTTCCGCCGAGCGCCGCTGTTCCGGTCAGTGCGCCCATCCCCTTGATAAACGAACGTCGGTGCGTCGCTATCGGGAGTAGCTCGCTCGGTACGCTCTCGTGTCCGCAGCAGCCGTTGTTTGATCCCATCACGACCACTACCGAACCAACGCAAGGGGATAGTAGTTTCTAGCTATTATTTACACAAATAATCCATAGTATCGGTAGTATCTATGCGTCCGAAGCGAAAAACAAGGGCGAGCGCACGCTATCATTGCGTTTCGACCAACTCTCGGCCGTCACGCACGGCGAGCGTTCCGGGTTCGACACAGTCCGGACAGTAGGCGTTTTCGCCCCAGTCGGCGGTGTACATCGGTAAGCCAGCAACCACCCACTGTTTTGCATAGCGGCGTCTGAGCCCCTCGCTAACTACCGAGTCACAGGCGTTACAGATCGCTTTCGACCCTCGAAACGTCTCCATATCGACGCGCTCGGTCGGGCCGAACTCGGTCCGGGCGTAGCTCCCCGACAGCCCGAGTGTGAGCCACCACCCGAGGACGCCAGCGAAAAACAGCCCGATAGCGACCCAGCCCGAATACCCGAACACGAGGGGAACGACCACGAGCGAAACCAGTACGACGATCGGGAACAGAGTGCGAAAAAACCAGCCGCCGAGTCCGACAACTCTGTCCGCAACGGCGGGAGGTCGTGACATCTACTGCTATCACTCTCCCGATAAAACAAGTAGCTTCTGCCCGATCACTTCCCGCGGACGTAATCAAGCGCCGAAACGTACTCTTCGGGATCGACTCGACCCTCCGTCTCGCCGAGGCGCTCGCGGATTTTCGTGGGTGACATACCCTATCATACTACGGCAATCCTCATAAAAGTACTGCTAATTGCTATCACGGTTCAGGGATCAGTCTGCGATCGCTTCCGAACCCTCGGTGGCTGTGGCGGGGTTCTGCACCCAGAGGTCACCGAACAGGTCGTCCTGTTCGAGGTAGATCTGCCCGCGGTGAGCCAGAAAGAGGAGGGCGAGGAACGTCTCGACGCGCGATCCTCCAGTAGAGCTGATCTCCGTAAACAGCACCTCCTCGCGCCCGGCGCTGTACTGCTGATCGAGCGCGTCGTAGACCCGCGTGATCGTCTCCTCGATATCCTCGCCGTGAGCAGTCCCTGTAACGTCCGCGGCGGTCGGCTCCTCTTCGGCCCGGAAGTCGTCCGCCGAGTGGTAATCCAGCGTCTGGGTGCCGCGCTGGAACCCTTTGGGCGAGCCCGAGGTGTCGTACTCTCGGGATTCCTTCCACCACGAGTCCTGCTCTGCGTCCCGAAGCTCTCTCACCAGTTCGTCGAGCGTCTCGGGCGAGCCACGCGCGTGCTTCCGGTCGAGGCGGCGCTCCATCTCGCGTTCGAGATCCGCGATGGGGTCCTCGAACTGATCGTCGAACCTCGCTCCCATTCCGCCGCCGATCCCCATTTCGGCCTCCCAGTCCTCGAACTCCTCTTCCTCGTCTTCGGCCAGCAGCTCGTCGCTTTTCATTCGGAGGAGGACGCTCGCGTAAAAGAGCGCTCGCCCGGAGGTCCGCAGATCCGCAGAATCGAGCTTTGCGAGGAAGGCGTCGGTCACCGAAACGATATCGATGTCCCACGGCTCGATCTCGCCGTCTTCGGCGAGCTGTACCAGCAACTCAACGGGTTCGACCTCTTCAGACTCCGTCGGTGACGCGGCTTCAATCATCGGCAACGGCCTCCTCGGTCGTTCCCGCCAGATCGATCCCGGTCACCGTACTCACGTTGTTGCCCTGCATCGTCACGCCGATGGCGCGCTCGGAGCGCTCGAGCATCGCCGAGCGGTGCGAGACGACGATGAACTGGGCGTCGCCCGCGAGTTCGTCGACCATCTCTCCTACTCGATCGGCGTTCGCCGCATCGAGGAACGCGTCGACCTCGTCGAGTGCGTAAAACGGTGCGGGGTTGAATCGCTGAATAGCGAAGATAAAGGCCAGCGCGGTCAGGGATTTCTCGCCCCCGCTCATCGCATCGAGGCGCTGAATCGGTTTGTCTGCGGGCTGGGCTTTCATCGTCAGCCCGCCCTCGAAGGGCTCTTCGGGATCTTCGAGATGGAGTTCGCCCGTTCCCGCCGACAGTCTCGAGAATATCTCGCGAAACTGCTCGTCGATCGCCCGGTAGGCATCCATGAACGTCTCGCGTTTCTGCTGTTCGTACGAATCGATTCTGTCGGTAATGCCCTCCCGTTCCTCGACGAGCACCTCCTTTCGGTCGGTGAGCGTCCCCAACTCCTCTTCGACCCGGTCGTACTCGTCGATCGCGAGCATGTTCACCGGTTCTAAGGCTTCCATTTCGCTTCCGAGCTCCGTGATCCGCTCCTCGACGGTGTCGTGGTCGGGGATCTCTGCAGGATTATACTCGCCGACCTCGCGTTCGAGATCGGAGATATCCGTTTTCAGCCCGCGGGCGCTCGCCTGTAGCCCTTCGAGCCGACTCTCTACAGTGCCGACGCGCTCTTTGGCCGCGTCGCGTTCGTCCGTCGCCTCGCCGAGCGTTCCCCGGAGCTCGCGCCGTTCTTCTTTCTTCTCAGTGAGTTCGGCTTCCAGCTCCTCGACGGCCTCGCGTTTCTCTTCTAAGAGCGCCTCCTGATCCTCGATCTTTCCTTCGAACTCCTCGATCCGATCCTCTTGCTTCTCGATGCGCTCGTCGGCACTCGTCGCCTGCTCGTCGAGATCCGAGATCGCGTTTTCGGCGTACTGTTTCTCCAGTTGAAGCTCGTTGAGCCGGCCGTCATGCTCGTCCAGTGCGTCCTCGAACTCGTCGATTGCCGCATCGATCTCCTCTAGCTGGGCGGTCAGCTCGGGGATTTCCGAGTCGGCGAGTTCGGTTTCGAGCTCGTCGATCGCGCCCTCCAGCCCCTCGATCTCCTCGGTCGCCTCGGTGATCGACTCCTCGATCTCACTCATCCGCTCGTCGACGTCGCTGCGGGCCTCGGCTAGCTCCTCGATCTCGCCTGCGAGGCGCTTGGCCTTCTCTTCGCGCTCGTCGATCTCCCCGCGCTTTTTCTCGATAGCGGCGTCGATCTCGCGGACCTGCTCTGCGGCCTCGCTCTTGCGGTCGCGCGCACTTTCGAGACGGTCTTCGGCGTCCCGGAGATCCGAGCGCACCGAGTCACGCCGGTCCTGCAGGTTCGTAATCGCTTCTGCGACCCGCTCCAGTTGGCCCTTGCCCGACTTCGAAAACGAGTAGCGCGACCCCGACCGGCTCCCGCCGGTCATCGCGCCGCTCTTCTCGACGAGTTCGCCTTCGAGGGTGACCAGCCGGTACTGGCCCATCAGGTCACGGGCGGTGTCGATGTCCTCGACGACGAGGGTGTCGCCCAGCACGTACGAGAAGACCCCCGCATAGGCGCTGTCGAAATCGACGAGGTTGTACGCGAAGTCGATTACGCCCTCCGCGCGCGGCGGCGAGGAGAGCGAGCGCTGGCGCATCTCCGTGAGTGGGAGAAAGGTCGCCCGACCCGCGTTACGCGATTTGAGGTGTTCGATACCGCGCTGTCCGACGCCGTCGTCATCGACCACGACGTTCGCGAGCCGGCCGCCCGCCGCGGTCTCACAGGCCGTCGCGTACCGCGAATCGACGCCGCCGAGCTGGCCGACCGTGCCGTGAACGCCGTCCATGCCCGCATTCAGTACGGTTGAAACCGCCCGCCCATAGGAGGAATCGCCGCTCTCGCCGGCTCTGGCTTCGAGTTCGGCGTACTCCTGTTGTTTTCCCTGCAAGTCGTCCTCGATCGAGTCGAGCTTCGTCTGGAACTCCTTTTTCTCCGATTTCAGGTCCTCGACCACCTCGTCGATCTCCTCTCGATTCGCTACCGCGCGCTCGTGCTCGTCCGAAAGATCCTCGATCTCGGCTTCGATCTCGGGAACCGCTTCGAGGGTCGTCTCGCGTTCGGCCTCCTTCTCGCTGATCGCGTTCGAGCGCCGGCGTGCCTCGTCGAGCAGCCGATCCTGCTCGCGCTGGTGTTCGTTTCGGTTATTTCGTACGTCTTCGAGGACGGCCTTCTTCTCCCGGAGATCGCCCTTCAACTCGTCGAACTCCGTATCGACGTTCTCGATTTCGGCTTCTACCTCCTCGCGCTCGGCTTCCTTCTCCTGAACGTCGGCCTTGATCGAGGCCTTCTCCAACTTCGTTTCTCGAATCTCTCGGTCGAGATCGGCGATCGTCTCCTCTTTTCGATCGATCTGGACGAACGACTCGCGGCGGTCGTTTTCGGCCTCCGAAATGGTCTCTTCTGCGTTCTCGATCCTATCCTCTACCCTGCTGATCTCCCCCTTTATTTCCTCGATCTCGCGTTTGATCTCCAACTGCTCGTCCTCGCCCTTGCGCTCGATCTCGGCGTTCAGATCCTCCAAGTCCTCCCGCAGGCGCGTGACCGTCCCTTGCTTCTCGTCGAGCGCTCCGTGAAGGTCTTCGAGTTTCGCTCGCTTCTCCTCGATCCGGCTCTCCTTTGCGTCGAGTTCCGCGCGCTTTTCCTCGAGTTCGGCGGCCTTCAGATACCCCTCGAACTCCGCTCTCTCCTCGCGCAGGCTCTTATACTGCAGTGCGGTCTCTCGCTCGTCTTCCAGTTGATCGAGCCGATCGACCTTCTCCTCGATGCGGAGTTCGGCCTCCTCGATCCGGTCTTTGACCACTTCGAGTTCCTCGAAGGCGGACTCCTTTTTGGCGTCGAACTCCGCGACGCCTGCGATCTCGTCGATGATCTCTCGACGTTGTCCCGCAGTCATGTTGATGATACCAGTAACATCGCCCTGCATGACGACGTTGTAGCCTTCGGGAGTCACTCCGGCCTGTGCGAGCAGGTCCTGAATATCCGAGAGATTCACCGAACGATCGTTGAGATAGTAGTAGGAGTAGTAGTTTTCCTCGGTGCGCTTGACCCGGCGACGCACCGAGATCGTCTCGGTGTCGCCGATGTCCTCGCTGCCGGCGGCGCTTACGACCTGTTCGCGCGCGAGCGTGCCGTCGGTGTTGTCGAGGACGACTTCGACGCTCGCCTCGCGCGGCCCGGTTTGAGAGCCCTCGCCGTCGTGACCGGGGTTGTAGATCAGGTCGGTGAGCTTCTCGGCGCGGATTCCCCGAGCGCGTGCGAGTCCGAGCGCAAAGAGCACGCTGTCGATGATGTTCGACTTTCCCGAGCCGTTGGGACCGCTTACAGTAGTAAAATCCTCGTAGAAGGGGATGCGGGTCTTCCTGCCGAAGCTCTTGAAGTTATCAAGAACCAGCTCTCGAATATGCATGGTGAGGAGGGCGCGGATTACGCAACGATGATGTCGCCTACCGCGTCGTCTACCTGTTCTTTCTCCTCGCTCCTATCGGTTTCGACTCCGATCTCGCGGGGTTCGACCGAAGCCGCTTCATCATCGGCTTCGAGTTCGCGGATCCGCTCGTTCGACTCGACCAGCTCTTCTGTCAGCCCTCGGACGGTGGCCTCGAGCTCTTCGACACGCGATTCCAGATCCTCGACTCTGTTCGACATACTCCTCATACCTCGCCCGCCGGACATAAATCTGCGTCAGACATGTGTTTTTAATCCAACTACTCTTACAGCAGGCGGTCCCGGTAGCCTTTATGCAATCGACGCCAAATCCCGTCCAATGACTGCACAAGCGACCACAGAGCGCGATCTCGCGGTCGTAATAGGATTGGAGGTCCACGTCCAGCTCGAGACACGTAGTAAAGTATTCTGTGGCTGCTCAACCGATCTCGATGAGACAGAACCGAATACGCATACCTGTCCGACCTGTCTCGGCCTACCGGGAGCATTACCTGTCCTAAACGAGGCCGCCGTCGAGTCGGCCGTCAAACTCGGGAAGGCGATCGACGCGACAATCCCTGAAGAGACCCGGTTTCACCGGAAGAACTACTACTATCCCGATCTCCCCAAAAACTTCCAGATCACACAGTACGACGCTCCGCTCTGTCAGGATGGCTCGATCGAGATCGGCGTCGAAGGGAAGCGCCGCGAGATCGGGATCGAACGCGCGCATTTAGAGGAGGATCCCGGTAGCCTCCAGCACGAGGGCGGAAACATCGCAACCGCGGATAGTACGTTGATAAACTACAATCGTGCGGGGATTCCACTGATGGAGATCGTCACGGAGCCTGATTTCCGGAGTCCAAAGGAGACACGGGCGTTTCTCGCGAAGTTAGAGGAGGTCCTCGAATATTTGGGGATCTTCGACAGCACGCGCGACGGATCTTTGAGAGTGGACGCGAACATCTCGCTCGTTCCGGGCGAAGATATCGGTGAGGACGGCTCGATTAGTACGGAAGTGCTCGTCGCGGCGAATAGGACGGAAGTCAAGAACATTTCGAGTCACAAAGGGGCCGAGAAGGCACTCGCCTACGAGGTGACTCGGCAGAAAAACGCGGTCAGGCGGGGTCGGGAGATCGAACAGGAGACGCGCCACTGGGACGAGTCGAAGGGAATCACGCTCTCGATGCGTTCGAAAGAAGAGGAGAAGGACTATCGGTACTTCCCGGAGGCCGACCTTCCCGTGCTTCGAGTCTCGGATTGGAAAGACGAGATCGCAATTCCCGAGCTTCCCGGCGCACGCCGCGAGCGGTTTCGCACCCAGTACGGACTGGGCGAGGAAGCCGCCTCGAAACTCACCTCGACGAAACAGGTCGCGGACTTCTACGAGGATCTCGCAAGCGATTTCGATGCTGACCTCGCGGCGACGTGGGTTGCAGACGACCTCCTCGGGGAACTCAACTACCGCGATATGCTGATCGGCGATATCGAGGGACGGCTCAACGAGGTCAGACGGCTGGTCGAACTCGTTGCGAGCGAGGCAATCACCGCAAAGAATGCTCGCGAGGTCGTTCTCCGGGAGATGCTCGATTCGGGGGCCGATCCCGACACAGTCGTCGAGGACAAAGGCTTGGGAAAAACCGACGACGAGGCGGTCGTCGTGGCGGTCGAGGACGCCATCGAGGAGAACCCCGATGCGGTCTCGGATGTCGAGGGTGGCGACGACGGTGCGATCAACTTCCTCGTCGGGCAGGTGATGGGCAAAACGGGGGGCAGTGCCGATCCGGGGCAGGTCAATCAGCTGCTTCGCGAACGGCTGGGATAGCATGACTCGCCAATCGTTCATCGAAACGTTGGAGGGATCGCTGACTACCGAAGCAAGCAGTGGAACGCACTGCGGATGGATCCGCTCTCTCTGAAAGACGACCGGAGGAGCGATCTCCGGGACTGACTACGACGCTACAACAGCGCGATCGCGGCGTCAAAGACGATCTGTGCGCTCATCATGCAGGTCTCGCCGATCGGTTCGATGATCTCGAGTTCTGTTGCGGTGACGGATTCTTCGTTTGTCATCGGTTATATTCACTGATGTGAGTGCGGTAATAGGTTTCGGTTGGCGCTCTTATCGCACCGTCCAGGGTGCATCACTATAGTCCTTGCAGTCTAACTACCGGGTTGCATGTCAGACAAAACGTCCAACGAACAGGAGCTTTCACGCAACGAGGTCGCAGACCACCTCCAGGAGCTAGCCCGCGAGATTCGAGGGGAAGGGCCGGCGGACATCGCCGTTGGAAACAAGAACGTCGGACTTAGCCCGGCTTCGGTTATCGAGTACGATATCGCGGTCGAAGAGCGCTCCCCGATGCTCGGCGGCGAGCGAGAAACGATCACCGTTACCCTCGATTGGGAGGTCGAAAACGCGACCTAATCCCGAACGCGTCCCCCCAGGACGACGTTGACGACGACGCCCACGAGAATGACCAGTGCGCCAAAGTACAGCCAGAGCAAAAAGAGCAGCGCGCCGCCGATCACACCGAACACGGCCGCAATCGTCGTTATCGAAACGTAGAGTTGAAACAGCCACTGGAGAACGATCCAGCCGATGGCCGCAAACACCGCACCCGGAAGCGCCTCTTTCGGTGTAATTTCGACGTTCGGAAAGACGTAGTAGATCGGAAAGAACGCGACGAGTAGTCCGGTAAGAAGCAACAGCGAGTCGACCACGCCGGAGTAACTAAAATCCGGAAAGAGCGTGAATGCGGCCACGGTGGCGACTGCCGCAACGATCACGAGGATGATCGCAAACAGGGCAACGACGCCGTTCGTCACTCGCCTACGAATCGAGGTTTCCGCCTGAGACGTGCCGTACAGCTGTGAGAAGGCGATGTCGATCCCGAGAAACATCCTGAACGCAGCCCACACCAGAATTATCAGGCTGAGGACCGACCCGCCAACCCAGCCCGCGGCATCCGTGATCGCCACCGCGATCAGATCCTCGCCCGCCGGACTCAGATACAGCCGAGTCACCGCAAGTAGATAGCTCGCGACCGTATCGCCCGCAAGCACCGTCGCCGCAATGACCGCGAGCAGCAGTAGTGGTAGCAACGAGACGAACGCATAGAACGCGAGACTCCCCGCGAGAAACGGGAGGTTCTGTCGGCGTGCCTCCATGACGATCGCTTTCACCACGTCGACACTCCACCTCATCTCGCAACTGTAGTCGCCCTCCGGCCAACAACGTTCCGATCCCCATTCATACCATAATATTTTTATAATAATATTGTATTGTTGGTTTCATACTACTATATGGATAGTGTTGCCCGTTCGTCCCTGTCCGGGACGGCGCTGCGGGCGCTTCGCGGGCTGTTGGCCCCGCTGCTCGCAGCGGTGCTTCTCGGTCTCTTCGTCTTTTTCGTCGGGTGGCAGGAGTTCTTCGAATCGCTCGCCGGGGCGAACATGCCGGTGTACGCACTCGCGTTCATTTCGACGTGTCTCTGTCTCTGTGCCCGCAGCCTCGTCTGGCAACGG
>JADFQH010000386.1 GCA_022561895.1 Methanobacteriota archaeon
AGAAACGCCGCGAGCGCCGCCACGTACGTGAGCAAGATTGCGAAGAGAAACGGGCTCGGCATCCATCGTTCGACCCGGTCGGCGATTACCCCGCCGAACTTCTGAATAGGCGTCATATCCGGTTCCGAACCCGGTTGTGTGGTAGACATGCACGACCACCATTCAAGGACGGGGATTTGTAGATATGCCTGGCGGCAACATACTCCGTTTCTCAGCTGCGCGTCACGATCTCAGTCCGAAAGCGACCCGCGATGACGATCGCACCGGCCCCGAGCAGTGCGGCGATCCCGGCGGCGATGAACACGGGGGTATAGGTCCCGATTGCGTCGTAGCCCGCACCAGCAACGTAGGGTGAGAGCAGACCGGAGATCCCGAGCGACATCGAGACCAGCCCGAAGACGGCGTTGATGTTCTCGCGGCCGAACAGGTCGGCGGTGAGCGGGGCGAGGAGCGCGCCGTTGCCCCCGTAGGTGAGTCCGTAGATCGCCGCAAAAACGAGGAGACTCGTTGCGGTGTCGAAAGTCGGGAGGGCAAGCGTCGAGAGACCCATGATCCCCGAGCAGACGGCGAACGTCGAGACTCGTCCGACTCGGTCGGCGGCGTAGCCGATGGTGATTCGACCCGCTACGCTTGCACCGCCGATGAGCGCAACAGCGGTCGCGCCGACCGTTCGAGAGAGGCCGAGATCCACGATGTGGATAACGAGATGCGAAAGGACGATGTAGAGCGTGGTGTAGATGAGTATCCACCCGGCAAACAGCGCGAGAAAGGAGGGTGATCGGGCGATGGCAGTAACGTCCGCAAGCTGGTCGCGAAGCGCGACGCGCGTACTCGCGTTGAACCCGCCAGCAAACTCGTTTTTGGGAACTTGCTCCCTCGTGGGTTCGTCCCGGATCACGGCGATGGCAAGGAGCAAGAGAACGACCGCACAGCCCGTCAGAACGAGGAGCGCGGTTCGCCAGCCAACGCGGACGATGAGCGCATCGGCAGCGGGTGCGACGACGACCATTCCCATTCCGAGTCCTGCAGAGGCAAGCCCGCCGGCAAAGCCCTGTCGTCGGTCGAACCACCGGGGAACGGTCGCATAAGAGACGACGAAAACGACGCTCATGCCGAGCCCGGTGACGATCCCGTAGGTGAAAACGAGCATCAGGAGGGATTGGGCCATCGTGGTTCCGAGCAGTCCGAGACTGATGAGGATCGCGCCGACCGCGAGCATCCGACGCGTCCCGTACCAGTCGACGAGCACGCCGATTCCGACGGCTCCGAGATAGAGCAGCAAGGACTGAACGCCGAAGGCGATCGAAGTCACTCCTCTGGAGTGGCCGAACTCCTGCAGAATGGGTTCGAAAAAGACGCCGAAGGAATAGGAGAGACCGAAGACGACGAACGAGCCGAGAAAGCAGGCCGCAACGACGACCCAGCCGTAGTAGATCTCGCCAACCCGAGACATTGAGGCGAACGACGGGGTCGAACTGAGTTAAACTGTTGTGTTGAAGCAAGATAGTCGGCGAGGGGTTCGCTCCCTATCGACCGGGCATCGCCTCACTCGCGGGTGCGAACTCGATTTCCGTACCCCGACCCGCCTCCCGAGCGCACTCATAGAGCATGGAGGCGGCCGCGACGGTCTCGATGCCGGTCCCGCCGCTGTCGAAGACCGTGATCTCTTCTTCGCGCTCCCGTCCCGGAACCACCCCCGCAAGCACCTCTCCGAGTTCGCCGTGGAGGTGATCGCCGTCGATTGCACCCTCGTCGAAGGCGGCCATCAGCGACCCGGCGTCGAGGCTCATCCGCTCGCGCAGATCGAGGACGTACTTCGCGCGCGAAACCGTCGTGGAGTCTAGTTCGTGTTTCTTCGTGTCGTACTGGCCCATTGCAGTCACATGCGTTCCCGGCTCCAAGAGATCACCATCGAACACCGGCTCCGGTGCGTTCGTCGCAGTAATGACTACGTCAGCCCCGGAAACGGCAGCACTGCTCGATCCGACCGCCTCGATTTCGCAGTTTAGATAGTCATTCATCTCGCTTGCAAACCCCTCACGGTTC
Source organism: Methanobacteriota archaeon (assembly GCA_022561895.1). GTDB lineage: Archaea > Halobacteriota > Halobacteria > Halobacteriales > Halalkalicoccaceae > Halalkalicoccus. Next base: position 2,047 of record JADFQH010000386.1, read on the forward strand.
TCGGGGGTCGTCGAGTAGACTCGAACGGAATCGAGATCCCTGACTTCGGCTACCGCTCGAAGCTGCCCGCGGGCCTGCGCACCGCTGCCGATCAGCCCGACTGTACTCGCG
>JADFQH010000387.1:0-1068 GCA_022561895.1 Methanobacteriota archaeon
AAGTCGTCGAGATCGCTCGCGAGTACTACGAACTGAACTCCTACTTCGGCGGAACAACGAACGCGATTCCGTTTACCGATCCGCTGCATCTCTCGCGAGTCGACATGCACGACCTCGATGCGTTCACTGAGATGATCGACTTCGCAGCCGAGCACAACCAGCTCGCGATCGGACTCGCTCACGGCGTCGTCCCCGAGGACGAGATCGACGACGATCCGCTCGCTGATATGACGACCGAGCAGTTAGAGGAGCTACTCGATTACATCGAAGAGAGCGAGATCCAGCTCGTTACTGCCTCCGACCTGCTCGACACCGATCAGGACGAACTGTAGTTTCGAAAACGGCCAGTCAAGAACTGAAGATTCGCTCGACGGTCGAGGTGCGTCGCTTTCATTTTCGAAAAAAGAAACCGAAGCGAGAGTCTATAACAGCTCGGCGAGCAGCACCGCCGCGAGCCCGAAGTAGATCACGAGCGCGGTGACGTCCTTGACGGTGGTGATCAGCGGATCCGAGGCTGCCGCGGGATCGAAGCCGAGCTTGTGCATCAGCCACGGGATGACGTAGCCGACCACCGAAGCCACGATACAGACCGAGACGAGCGCGACGAAGACGACGATCGCGAGTTCGGTCGCATACGGCTCGTCTATCTGCCAGACGAAAGCGACTCCCGCACCGATCACGCCGATAATAAGACCGATCAGCAGGCCGACAATCCCCTCGCGCGCGAAGTGTTTGAGCGCGTTTCGGTCGTCGATATGTCCCACGGCGAGCCCACGGACAAAGATCGTCGAGGCCTGCGTGCCGACATTGCCGCCCATGTCCATGATGACGGGGACGAAAAACGCGAGCGCGACGACGGCTTCTAGGGTGTCCTCGTAGGCTTCGATGACGGTTCCCGCCAGTAGGCCGCCAGCAAGCGCCAACAACAACCACGGCAGGCGCAGCCGGAGGATCTGCGGAACCGACGATTCGAGGATGGCCGTGCTTCGGGACACCTCGGCGTCCGAGAAGGTGAATCCGGCGCTTTTGAGGATCGGGGTGCCAACTCAAGATTTCGCGGATGCCGAC
>JADFQH010000387.1:1081-2151 GCA_022561895.1 Methanobacteriota archaeon
GGCGCTTTTGAGGATGTCTTCGGTCGCTTCCTCCTCGACGACGTTGACCATGTCGTCGGTGCGGACGACACCGACGAGGCGGTTGTCCGCGTCCGTGACCGGGAGCGCCGAAAAGTCGAGATCGCGAACCCGCTGGGCGGCGATTTCGACGTCCTCGGCGATATCGAGTGAGATCACGTCCTCGTGCATAACCCTCGCGACCAGTTCGTCTTCGGGTGCGTTGAGTAGCTCGCGAAGCGAGAGGACACCGATGAGACGCTCATCGTTGCCCCGGACGTACACATAATAGATCGTCGTTTCGTCGTCTTCGGGAGCGAACTCCCGGAATCGTTCGATCGCCTCGCCGACGAACATATCGCCGTCGAGCGCGACGAACTCCTCGTCGAGAACATCACCGACCGTATCGGCGTGCGGTTCAGCGGACATGCTCCTCCTGTACCGGTGAAAAGACGCCCGCGAACGCGCTGTCGAGCAGGCTCAGGACGAGATCCCCGAGGGATTTGCCGTGAACGTTGGCCGTACTGCTGTTACTGCTGTGGTTCGTGTCGAATAGGGACTGTATGTGTGACATACAGAAGTATAGAATTAGAGGGGGCTAATGTAGATTTCCTATTCACATTATACAAGGATAAATATTCCCTTGGTGCTAGTAGACATACAACAGTTCGGCGGTCAGCCCGACCAACGAGCGGCGAGATCCGACGCGAAACCTCCGGCTTGAGCGCCCAGCGAACGGTCGAACTCGTAGGTGACACCGGTGAGCTCCTCGGAGATCTCCCAGAGCCTGCGGGCGTTTTCTCGATCATAGGAGCCATCACTGGATCGCTGGAGCTCGGGCGCGCCACGCATCTTTCTGAACCCGCCGGGACCGACGTACTGACCCCCCTCAACGTCGGGAGCGGTTGCAGCATAGAGAAGGGGCAGCGCACCCGTATCAGCGCCTTGGGCATTTATCTGGAGCGATTTGACGACGCTGATCTTGGTGCCCTAGGCCATACGATTGCGCCGGAGGGCCTGCCCTCAGGCACCTCCAGCTCGACCGCAAAGCCGTGGTCTTTCAAAGACGCGGC
>JADFQH010000078.1 GCA_022561895.1 Methanobacteriota archaeon
CACTGAAGCCAGCGTCCGAACCGTCATCGGAGCTGTTTCGATCAGTAGTCGCTGTCATACTCACTGGAAGGGAGCCAACGTATATAGCAGTATATCGATAGGAACTCCTCGAAGACCGACTACTCTACAGCGGCGGCGAGCGCGTCCATTGCCCGATCTACCTTCTCGACCTCGGCGTTGTAGCCCATGTGCCCCACTCGAAGGATCGCCTCCGAAAACTCGCCCAGTCCAGTCGCAAGAATGACACCTTCGTCCGCAACTCGTCGTTGAATCTCGCCAGCGTTCTCGACCGCGAAAGCGGTGACGGTCGGCGAGGAGCGCTCTTCGGACGCGAACGGCTCCAGCCCGAGTTCGCGCCCGCGCTCTCGACAGTGTTCGGCTGACCGTTCATGATGTTCGAAAACGCTCTCGACTCCTTCCTCCAGAACGCGATCGAGCGCCGCGTCGAGCGCGTAGAGATCCGACACCGAATGGGTGTAGGGAAACGCGGCGGGTGGCTCCTCGAACTCCAGATCGCGCCACGGTTCGAGATTCAGATAGAACGAGTGCTGTTCGGTGTTCTCGATTTTCTCCCACGCGGCGTTGCTCACCGAGAGCGTGGCGAGACCGGGCGGCGCGCTGAAACATTTCTGGGAGGCCCCGAGACAGATGTCGATCGATTCCGTCGGTACTTCGGTTCCGCCGAGCGAGGAGACCGCATCACAGATCGTGAGTACACCCGCTTCCGCAAGTACGTCGAGAACCTTGTCGGGATCGTTCAGCACTCCCGTTGGCGTCTCGCAGTGGACCATCGTTGCCGCTGCGGGATCGTGATTTTCGACAGCCTCCCTAACCGCCTCGGGATCGAATTTTTCAGTGGGTGGGATCTCGTGAAGAACCGGCTCGCCGCCGTGGCTTTCGACGAGGTCGACAAAGCCGGTTCCGTAGATCCCGTTCGAGAGACAGAGGACAGTGTCGTTTGAACCGACCACCGAGGCGACGCTCGCTTCGAGACCCAACATACCTTCGCCGGCGAGCACGAGGGGATCGTCCCCGGTCCCGTAGACGCGGGCGAGTTTATCGAGCAGATCTCGATAGAACTCGGTGAACTCGGGTTCGATATCGGGGTTCTGGCTGGGCCGGACCATCGCTTCTCTGACTTCTTCGGGCAGCGCGGTCGGGCCGGGCGTCATGAGAAGGCGCTCTCGTGGGTCGTCCATACACCTCCCTCAGTCTTCAGCGCCCTAAATCCGTGCGGATCACTGGGCGGAACCGGCAGGTCTTTGCTTCGTTCGCTCTCGTTTCGAGATAATGGCCGTCACGTCGGAGACGCTGCCACGCTGGCTCGCCCCGCTGCCCCGCAGGCTCGAAGACTTCGCCCTCCGATATGCGTGGGTGATCGTCGCCATCAATCTGGCGGGGACGGCCTTTGGCTTCTGGTACTACCGGTTTCAGTTCGCGGGCACACCCATGATGATGTGGCCGTGGGTGCCCGACAGCCCACTCGCGACGCTCTTTATCGCGCTGAGTCTCGCGCTCTGGAAGCTCGATCATCAGAACGAGATCGTCGACATGCTCGCCTTTTTCGGCAACATCAAACTCGGGTTATGGACCCCCTTCGTTCTCGTTTCGTTCAACGACGCGTTTCTCGCCCAGACCGCCCTCCCGATGTACGCTTTTCTCCTCGTGAGCCACCTCGGAATGGTCGCACAGGCCTTCCTAATCCACCGTTACAGCGAATTTTCCATTCCGGCGATCGCCGCGGCCCTCCTCTGGTATTCGTTCGATCTGATGGTCGACTACTTCATCCCGATTCTCGGCGGCCCACACCACACCGCCCTGCCGTTTACCGAACCGATGGCCGTCGAATTAGTAGGAAACACGACGGCGTTTCAGGTCGCCGCGTGGGGGGCGGTCGCCCTGACGATCTGGATCGCGTTTTTCGCGCTCGCTACGCGGGCGGAAAAAGCTCGGATCGGGGAGTAGGCAGTCAGCGGCTCTTATTCGGCGCTGGTGTGGGCGCGCACCCAGAGTTCGCCGATCCGTGAGAGTCGAGTCCGGTAGGACTTACCGTGTGGCTCGCGCTCGATGTAGCCTTTCCCGTTCGGTCCCAGCCGGTCGACGTTGTAGATGACTTTCGAGCGAAAACTATCGGTATACTCCTCTGCGAGTTCGCTCGCGAGCGCCTCTGCGAGTTCGCTCACGCTCTCGAAGGAGCCGTCCTCGCCGAGTTTGAACAGGATGAGTTCTTCAAAGGGTTTGACGTTCGAAAACGAAGCCACGGGGAGTTCGACGATGTGGCGACCGCCGATCTCCTTTGCGCCGATCGTCGTGCCCCGTTCGTCGAACTCGCTCAAGAGCGTTCGAATGGAGTCGAGGCGCTCATCGATCCGCTCGGGATCGATATCGCCAGCTTCGAGCTCTTCGAGCAGCCCGATCTCGTTGCGGAGTTCTTCGGCGAGTTCGGTTTCTAAGTACTTCTCGGGGGCGGTGTAGTAGGTGTGGACCTTTCGTCGATCGTCCTCGCGTTCGACCATCAGCGAGTTGGCGGCGGTCGCGACCGCGAAGCTCACCGTTCGGGGCATGGCGCTGACGTTAACCCAGACCTCGTTTCCGGCGTCGAGTTCGGCGTCGATCAGCCGGTAGGCCTGCTCGAAGGCGGCGTCATAATCATAAACGTCCTCGAGGACGAGCCGTTCGGTGTCGGCTCCGAGAAGGTTTCGAAAATCCTTTTCGAGCTTTTTCGAGAGGTGTCTCGAGTACTCGACGTTGGCCTCGCTGCCGACGGCACCCTCGAGGAGGATCACCCGGTCGACGTCGAGCTGGTCGCGCACCAGCGGCGCGATCAGCCGGTCGTAATCGAAGCCGACCGGCACGATGTGCGTCTGCATACCCGCCGATCTCCCCCGCGAGGGCTAAGAACTGTCGGACCTGCGTTTTCCCCCGGGGGCCGGTCGGGAGTAGGATTAACACCGGCCGGAGCAATCGCCTATACTGTCGGTCGTAAGCCCTTATACGAATTCGCTTGGACCGTGCCGGCGAATTCGTATAAATCGTTACGACCGATAGTATATCATGACGATCTCGCTTGAGGAAGCAGTAGACGAGGCACAGTACGTTACCGTCAGCTCCGACCACAAAATAATGGCCGTCTGGTACGGCGCGAACTCGGTCACATTTTATCTGATCGAAGAGCCCTCACAGATCGCCATTGTGGACAGCGTTTCGATCGGAGAGTACAAGTTCGGGGAGACGACCAGAGAAGAAGCAATCGACACCATTCAGTCCGTGTTCGCGGAGTACCGGAAGTAGGACGGACTGAGGCGACTTCAAACGCAGAGACGGCACGTGCCGCCCAGTGACCGGTGTAATCAGTAGATTTCGGTTGTCTCAGAACCGAGATCGACGGTATACACATCCTTTCTGGCCTCGGGAAACAGCTCTACCGAACGAATCTCGCCGATGCGCATCTCTACATCCTCGAGGAATTTCGTTGGATCGATATCCGATTCGTCGATACCCGTATCGAGTGTCTATCGAGCGGCTATATAGTGGTATACTGACGAGGACAGACGACAATGATTTTGGCCGTTCGGACCGTATGTAGTGGCGTCATGGAGATGTTCATGACAGTTACCTATGACACTCAACGATACAGCGAAATACCTCATTCACGCGGACATCACGACCGAGGGGGTGGTCGAACGAAGTGACGTGGTCGGGGCGATCTTCGGACAGACGGAGGGGCTGCTTGGGGATGACCTCGACATCCACGATCTCCAGCAGTCCTCGAAGGTCGGCCGGATCGACGTCGAAATCACGAGTCGAAGTGGACAGTCGACTGGGACCGTGACGGTCGCGACCAGCATGGACAAGGTCGAGACCGCCGTGTTAGCGGCGGCACTCGAAACCATCGAGCGCGTCGGACCCTGTCGGTCGACCCTCGAAATCAGCCGGATCGAGGACACCCGCGCGGCGGCCAGACGCGAGGTCGTCTCGCGGGCGCGCGACCTGCTCTCGACGGCGTTCGACGAAACGGTGCTATCGAGCGACGAACTCCTCGATCGAGTGCGAGAAAACGTTCGCATCGAGGATATCACCGAGTACGACGGCTATCCGGCCGGGCCTCGCGTGGCCGAGGGCGATGCGATCATCGTCGTCGAGGGGCGTTCGGATGTCCTGCAGCTCCTGAAATACGGCATCAAAAACGCGGTCGCCGTCGAGGGGACCAACGTTCCGAAGGAGATCGCCGAACTCACGAAAAAGCGGACGACGACAGCGTTTCTCGACGGGGACCGGGGTGGCGAACTCATCATGAAGGAGCTAGAGCAGGTCGGCGAGATCGATGCCGTGGCGTTCGCTCCGGCCGGTCGCTCGGTCGAGGATCTCTCGCGCGAAGCGGTCCTCGCAGCGCTCCGGGAGAAAGTGTCGTATCAGGCGGTGGCGGAGGCAGAAACGGCCCGAGAGCTCGTCGCCGCGACCGACGGCAGCGCTCGACCGGCTCCGGACGCCGATTCGATCGACGAGTCACCGGAGGGTCCCGTATCAACGGCTCAGCCCGAACCGAGCGTCGAGCCGCCCGCGGAGCCAGCGAGCCTGCGTGAACACGCCGAGAGGGTGATCGGCGATGATTCGGGAACCGTTCGGCTGCTCGACAGCGAGATGGCGGACGTAGAGACCGCGCCGGCGGAGGAGGCGTCCGAGATCGTTCGGGATGCAGAAGAGCCGCCACACGCGATCGTCCTCGATGGTGAGCTGAGCCAGCGCATCCTCGACGTTGCGGCCCAACGGGGCGTCTCGCAGGTGGTCGCGCGCGAGCGCGGCCAGTACACGAAACGACCGACGAGCGTCCGGATCCGAACCTTCGAGGAGTTTCGGGGACCGGATTAGAGCAGCCCGCCGAGCGCCGCAAGCGAGACGGCGACGAGCGCGCCCACGAGCGTCGCGAGGAAGTTCACGCCCTGGTTGTCGAGCCAGCGATTCTCAACAGTGGCCCCGAGCAAGCTGTCCGCGGTCATGCCCGCGATCCCGCCGAGTGCGATCAGAACGGCCCCTGCAGGGGTGATCGCCTCGAACAGAAAGAGGGCGGGGACCGCAACGACGAGCGCACCCGCGAACCCGGCGAGTTCGCCCTGCCACGTGATCGCGCCGTCGGTACCGGGCGAAACGCGCTCGCCGGTGGTGATCAGGCGCGGGCCGTCGTAGACGCCGCCGATCTCGCTCGAAAGGGTGTCGGCCATCGCGGTAGCGACTGCCCCGGCAAAGGCGAAAAGGAACAGCGCCGAGGGAAGGGTGACCGGATCGGGCGTTGCGGCGTAACCGAGGACGGCAACGAGTGCAACCGCCGAATTACCCAGGACGTTGCCGCTGCCCCGAGCACCCTCGTTGTCCTCTGCGACCCCCCGAGAGCGTTTCTGTTCGTAGCGAAACTTCGCCGAGAGACCGCCGATGGCGAAGAAGGCGATCAGCAGGACGAACCACGCATATCCCCCGAGAACGATAGTGACGAGCGCGAGCAGCATGCCCGTGACCATCCCCGGAATCGATGCAGTCCCGAGCGCATACGAGACGTATCCCAACAGCGCGGTCACCGCGATTGCGACGGTGATTTCTACGGCACTGATACCGATGCCGAGATCCGCGATCACCCAGAGGACCAGCCCCACACTCAGAAGCACCAACGGATCGTCGCGCTGGTAGAGTACACCCCTGAGAAGGGCGGCGATTAGTGCGCCACAGGCCGCAAGAAAGGTCGCGGACGCGGGATTGACACCGAGTGAGAAGGGAGTTACGAGTAGCTGGGCAGCAGTTCCCGAAAGAAAGCCACCGACGGTGAACCCGGTCGTAGTCGAGAGATCGTCGGTTTTCCCGACAGAAACCGCCTGCTGGGCGAGGTTCCCCCCGACCAGTAGACAGACCGTGCCCGCAAAGAGTTCGGGTGGGAAGCCGACGATAACGAGAAGCGCGAGTCCGGTCGTGGCGAGCGAGAAGCCGGCCAATCCATAGAGCGTGTGATCTTCGTGATCGCCGGGGCGGGCAAAGAGATCGAACAGGGGGCCGCCGTCGATGACGAGCGCGGCGAGCAGTCCGATGGCCGCAAAGGGAACGAACGCGGCGGGACCGAGAACCGGCGCGGCAAGCGAGAGGCTCCCGACGAGGGCGAACGCAGCTGCACGCCGGACTCGGCGAGTCACTATCGAGCGGATTTCGGTGTCGACCACTTATACTATCGGATGTTGATCCATGTCGGGTCGTGAGGTTTAGGAGCCTCCCGGCAAGAGAGAGAGCCTGTGGGACTGTACGACCGCTATCTCGCTGCCCGCCTTCGGCGTCACGAAGGGGTTCTCCCGGAACACGTCGCCATCGTGATCACCGAGCGCGACCTCTTAGAACGCGGGGCCTACGGAACGCTCGAAGCCGTTCTCGGCTGGGCGTTCGAACACGATGCGACCCGCGTGACCGTCTACGTGAGCGTGCTCGACCCCGCTGCTGCGCCCACACTTGTAAACGAACTCTCGGGGATCGACGCCCCGCGACCGATCGATGTCCGGGGACCGGATGACACTCGGCGAGTCGATGCGCCGATCAGCGTCGGGATCGGTTTGGGCGGGAAACGCGAGTTCGCTCGCGCGGTCCGCGGACTCGCGAGCGAGGTCGAACGCGGCGAGCGCGATCCCGACGGGATACGGGACGAGGATATCGAATCACAGCTCGTCTTTCCGAACGAACCCGACCTGCTCATCAAGACCGGGGCGGAACGCCTCTCTGATTTCATGATCTGGCAGTCGGTCTACGCTGAACTCTACTTTACGGACGTGAACTGGCGGGATTTCAGGAAGCGCGACTATCTCAGAGCCGTACTCGATTACAAGAAACGAAGTCGGCGGTTCGGACGATGAGCGACAGCGAAGCGTCCGAAGTACGTCGTGGAACGAAGTGACTACCGCTCAGCCGGTGCGACGGTCTCGGGCGTTCGCTCGTTCTCGTTCTCGCCATCGAGAACGTCGCGAGCCTTCGGCAGATCAACGTCCGAAAGCGCGCCGATGAGCGCAAGCGCGCGCTGGGTTCGCGTGCGCTGCCACGACGCCTCGCGGTGTTGGTAGGTTCTGACCGCGCGGAGAAAGTCGACTTTCGAGAACTCGGGCCAGTAGGGCGCACAGAAGAAGACTGCGGCCTCGTTGCCGTTTGCGTGCCACGGCAGGAAGTTAGACGTGCGCTCGTCGCCACCAGTTCGAATGATCAGGTCCACGTCCCGAAGCTCGTCATCGTAGAGCCGGCGGTCGATTTCATCGGTGATGATCTCCGCCGGGCGAAGCTCGCCGGCTTCGACCGCGCGCGCAACGTCGCGGGCAACTCCCAAGAGCTCGGCCCGCCCGCCGTAGGCGAGCGCGATGTTGAGAACGAACGTGCCGTACTCGCGGGTTCGTTCTTCAGCATAGCGGGCGGCCTCTTGTACTCGGTCGGGAAGGAGCGCGAGATTCCCGAGCGCGCGGATCATCACGCCGCCGTCGTGGACACGCTCGGCGTCGGCGAACTCACGGAGTTTTTCACAGAGCAGATCGTAGAGCGCCTCGCGTTCCTCGGGTGGGCGTTCCAAGTTCTCCGTCGAGAACGCATAGAGCGTGAGTTCCTCGATACCGAGCTCCTTACACCAGTTGAGGACCTGTTCGGTCGTCTGTGCGCCGGCGCGGTGACCGTTCGTCGTGTGCGTACCGCGTTTTTTCGCGTACCGACGGTTGCCGTCCTGGATGACCGCGACGTGGGTCGGCCCGTCGTCGATCTCGGAGAGGAGGAGGTTTTCGTACACGCGGGAGCCAAACGAGCGTGCGAGCGATACCATCTATCTTCAGCGACACCACCCGATGCAAAGATACTGTCGGTTACACCGGAGAAAACAGATCTCACGACGGGCCGATATGTGCGCACATTTTTAAGGGTGGGTGGCGAACGGAAGGTTGCAATGGCGCAAGGTACGGTTGATTTCTTCAACGAGACCGGCGGTTACGGCTTTATCGACAGTGAGGATTCGGAGGAGGACGTCTTCTTCCACATGGAAGACGTCGGCGGTCCGGATCTCGAGGAGGGACAGGAAGTCGAGTTCGACATCGAGCAGGCCGATAAAGGCCCGCGCGCAGTCAACCTAGAGCGACTGTAAGTCGGGACCTCACGATCGTTCGGGGCTTATGCCCGTGAATCACGTTCTGCATTTTCACACGCCACGAGCGATAGCGATCGTGAACGGTATACGGTCGGCAACCCCATCGAGAGTATGAGCGAGACGATCGATGACGACCTCTATCGGCGAACGAAACGACTCCTCGAACCCGGCGAGATCGAGTTAGTTGGAGCGATCGTCCACACCGATCTGGGGAGCCAAGACGACATCGAGATGCATCAAGCGACGGTCGACATCGGCGAGACCATCGCCGAGGGGGCGGGCTTTGACCCCACGGACACCTACGTCTACTCGGGATCGAACGATACGAACTTCGCGTCGAACCAACATCAGGGGCTGACCCTCGAAGAGGACGGGTTCGTCTGGGAGTGCCAGCAGCTCCTGCGGGAGGGGTCCTTCCATATCGTCTTTTATTACGAGGCTACGGCGGACCACGAGACGATTCTCGAGGAGATCAGGGCACAGGGGTTTTCCGTGACGGGCGTCGAGGAGTAGCCGTTCGAGTAGAGAGATGTCGGCGATCAAAGAGTTTAATACTACCTGAGACAACTAAACAACATGATATATGATGAAGCCACGACACGTCGGTCGATGCTCGCCGCGACCGCGAGCGGGGCGCTTGCCTTCTCGTTAGCCGGCTGTTTCGGCGGGAGCGATGATGAGGAGCACGAATCTGCGGGCGAGATCGATCCCGAGGATATCGAGCGTGGTGGTGTGTTCACCGTCGGCGTTCCAAACGAGATCGAAGCGCCGAACCCACTCTCTGCGAGTACGGCACAGACCATCGATCTGCTCGGGCTGGTGTATCAGCCGGGTCTCGCGATCGATCCCGAGGGCTTCGAGATTCGGCCGTGGGCCTTTTCGGACTGGGACGCGACGGGGTCAGGGGATGGAATGGAGATCTACGCCTCGATCAACACGGATCTCGAATGGACTGACGGCGAGTCCTTTACTACCGATGACGCGATCTTCACCTACGAGTACTACGTAGACCAGCAGCCCGGACGATTTCTCTCGGCGATCGAACCGATCGAATCGGTCTCGGAGGCCGACAACGAGTTCGATGTCCAGATCTCGCTTTCGGAACCCGTCGGGGCGTGGGAGAGCGATCTGCTCGGTCTGCCTCTCCTCCCTGAGCATCTCTGGTCCGAGGTCGAAAACTACGCCGAGTACGATGGCGATCCCGTCGGTCTCGGACCGGGCGAGATCACGAGCAACGACTCGGGTGCAGTGGAGATCTCGTTCGACCGGGAAACGTCCTTTAGCAGGTACGACTGGATCGAAGATCACGATCAGCTGATCGCACAGGGACCGTTTCTCGACGGCGTCAGGTTCGACGTATACGAGAGCGAGTCATCGCTTCAGCGGGCGTTTCTCGACGGCGAGATCGATGCGATCTATGATGAGTCGTTCGATCCGAATCAGGCGGAAGCAATCGAGAGTCAGGACGGTCTCGGACTCGTTTCGGGTCACGCTGATGGCTATCGCAGCGTCACCCTGAACACGCGAAACGCGCCGTTCGACGATCAGGCGTTTCGCCAGGCGCTGCGGATGGCGCTCGATGAAACCCGGTGGGCCGAAGAGTTCAGTCGTGGCTACGCCGTTCCGGGGAGCTTCGTCATCGTCCCCGCCTACGAACAGCTCCGACCCGAGACCGCGGCGGACGAGGGGATCCAGCACGCCCCTACCGAAGAGCCAGCCCCCGCAACGCAGGCGCTCTGGTATCGCGAAACCGAGGATGGGGATCTCGATATCGAGGAGATTCGAGCGTTCCTCGAATCCGGCGACGTGATCGACGGGAGCGAGGGCAGCTACGCCGGGTTCGAGTACCCCGGCAGTCTGACCGACTTCGGCGAGACCGGCCAGAGCGAGGCGAACTACGAGTACGAGTTCGACGACGTACAATCGGAGCTTCTCGAAGAGCACGATTCTGCCCTCGAACTCTACGTCGATGGCCAAACGATAGAGGAGCTGAACGACGGACCGATCACGGTTCTCAACTATCCAGCAGAGAGCCGTCCGCGAGTCGCCGAGTTCACGCAGCGCTATATCGACGATCTGCGACAGCTCGGCATCCCGGCAGAAGAGGAGGTCGTGACGGCGAGCGTGATGGCGGATCGAGTGTATCTCGACGCGGAGTTCGACATCCATCCGAGGAGCTGGTCGAACACCTCCTCGCGAGGAGTCTCGACGCTGTACGACCTCTTTCACAGTGACAATGCGCATGGAAACGGGGGCGATGGAAGCTTCGCCTCGAACGCCTCGGGCTACGGCCTCGGCGAGTCGGGACTCGACGAGGAGATCGACAGTATCAGAGCCGAATCCGACGAGGAAACCCGGAACGCACTCATTCAGGAAGCAGCGGAGCGCCTCTATCTCGAATCCCCGACGCTGGTTGCGGGCTACGGACCCGCAGAGTGGCCGGTTAGAAACGAGGGGTACAACGGTTTCGTCTCCAACATCACCGGCGTTGGGAGCAGCAATCTGTGGGTGCAGAGTCTGAACGTCCATCAGGAGTGAGCGGAGATACCCGGCTCGAACCGAGACGCTGTGACCGGGGCGCGACGTTTATGCCAGCGGACCCCGCAGT
>JADFQH010000079.1:0-7224 GCA_022561895.1 Methanobacteriota archaeon
AACAAGGGGAATAACGTCCGATGACGCTTATCATCAATAATGACGATGTGGCCAAGGTCCTGAAGATGGACGTTGTGATCGACGCGCTGGAAGAGGCCTATCTTCAGCTCGTATCGAAGGAAGCCGTCTGCCGGCCGCGCATCGATATCCGCATTCCGACCAAAGACCCGAAGAAGAATTATCAATGGGGCACGATGGAGGGGGGATCGATTTCGGGCTATTTCGCCATCCGCATGAAATCGGACGTGGTCTACGAGACCGAATATAACGGCGTGACGACACAGGAAAAATACTGCATGCGTCCGGGTCTTTATTGCGGACTCGTTTTTCTCACCGCTATCGAGACCGGCGAGCCGCTGGCCTTCATCAATGACGGCGTGCTGCAACATATGCGCGTCGGCGGCGATGGCGCGATCGGCGTCAAATACATGGCCAACAAGGACGCCGAAGTGGTCGGCATGCTGGGCTCCGGCGGCATGTCGCGCACGCATATGCAGGCCTTCATGCTGGTGCGCAACATCAAGAAGCTGCAAGTGTTCAGCCCGACCAAGGAACACCGCGAAGCCTTCGGCCGTGAAATGGCCGAGACCTACGGCATCGAAGTGAAGGTCTGCGGCAATCCCGAGGACGTCTACAGGGGCGCGCATATCCTCGCCGCGCTCACCGATTCGGCCGTGCCGGTGACCGACGGAACGCTGCTCGAAAAGGGAACCCATCTGGTCAATATCGGCGGCAGCGGCAATCCCGACGCCGAAAGCCTTGCCCGCGTGGACGTTTATTTGCGTTTTGGCGATGCGCCGCCGCCTATCGGCCGCCCCGATTTCAATCTTGACGACGAGAATATCGGCTGGGAAGCCGTGCCCAGCAAACGCAAATACGGCGATGGCCGCCACGGGAAAAAGCGCGCGCGCGGCACGCTTCTGCCCGACAAGCGCGTGACGCTGGCCGATATCGTGTCGGGCAAATCCAAGGGGCGGAGCTCGAAGGATCAGATCACCTATTCCGAACGCGGCAATCTTCAGGGCGCGCAGTTCTTTTCCATCGGCGGCAAGGTCTATGAGGCAGTGAAGGCCGCCGGATTGGGACGCGAAATCCCTACCGAATGGTTCCTGCAAGACATCAGGGATTAGGTGCGCGCGTCGCCCTCACCAATAGGCGATCATCCGGCCCGAGGCGATGGCGGCGAGCCAGATTAGCAGCGACGCGCCGCCTGCAAGCGCCAGGCGCCCGTGCAGCTTGTCGGGCAACTCGCCGCGCTTGAGCGCCTTCCAACTGGGCGAATAATGCAGCAAAGCGAGATTGAACACGCCCAGCGCGATCGCGCCGAGCTTGTAATAGAAAAAAGGATTGCCGAGATATTCTGTCGCCTGCGCGCTGAACAAAAACACGCCGCTGGTCACCGCCACCGCAAGACCGGTCGCCGCCACCGCCACGGCCGGCACGGCAATTGCCGATAGAGGAATCTTGCGCCACACGCCGACAAGACGCAGATCGAGAACGGTAATGGACCCGAAAAGAAGCGCGATGCCTAAGACGTGGACGAGATTGGTGAGGCCATAGGTCCAGCGCCCCGTCTCGCGCACGAAATCGCCCAGCGCGGACGCTTCAAGCCACGACATGAACTCCAGCAATCTACGCCCCCAAAAAAAAGCGTCAGTCGCGGTTGGGGTAAAGATCGAAAGTGTGGTCGCCGACCACCAGGCGTTCGGTCTTGATTTCCAGGCGGGGTCCGTCCTTCCACCGGTGGCCTCGCGCGGTGATCTCGGTGCCGATCCCGATCTGCGCCGCTTCGGTCAAGCCTGCGCGGGCGTTGCGCCCCGGCGGGGCAAGGACCACGTCCCACAATTGGCCGTCGGCGCGGACTTTCAATAGGCCGTGCGGCCCACCGAGATTAATGTCCTCGACTGTGCCGGTCAGCTCGAACGGCTCGCCGCCATACCAGCCCCAGCCATGATGCGCATTGGCGGAAACCGAAGCGCCCAAGAGAAGGGCAAGGCCTACGCCCGAAACCGTCAGAGCGCGGGCGAACGGAAAAACTCTCTTCCTCATGTCTCTCACCTCGTCTGTACGTTGTTTTTTACGTCAGTGCGGGCGGGACAATGCAGGTATTGTCAAACGGTTGCAACCGCATGGGCGTTCGCGACTTGCGGCGCAAGGACCCCGCAGGCACGGTTTTGCGTGGATTTCCCGAGAGATAGCCTGTGGAACCGTAAATGTGTCACTGGCGGTCGGGCGCCGTTTCGGTTTTGGCGCGTAAATTCGCCAGCGCTTGGATCGTGGGGCTGTTGTCGAGCACATTGGCTTCCACCGGGTCGGCGCGCAGTTTCAGATGAGCGAAGACCGTGCGTGCGCCGTCGATCATGGTTTGGTCGACGGGGCGAAGATGTTGTCCGTCCTCTTGGACCGCGGGTAGAATTGTCAGGCTCACCGATTGCTCGACATTGCCGCCGATGACAAGAATGCGCTGCCCGATGGCGTCCACTTTTACGACGACGTCGCAATGGGTGGGTGCGAACCGTCCCCGCTCCTCCCGCCTGTCGGCAAGATTGCGATAGGGCGCCTGCCCGCGCGCATTGCACAACAGATCGCCTGGTTCGATCTGAACCTCGCCCGCATCGTAAGCGACGAAAGCCGCTTGCGGCGCACCGCCGTCGCGCGCACGAATGGCCTGATCGACATAGACGCGGTGCGACACATCGCGTTCGAATTGATTGGCATCACCCAGGCCGGCCTCACACATGACCCAGGAAATGAACGCCGCCGACCAGGGTTGCAGCCAATTCACCGCATCCCCGCCCGGTCCGTTCCACGCCCTGTTTTGTCCGTTCAGAATGCGCGCCGCATCGGGCGTCGCCGACCAATAACCCGCGATCGTCGCCGCCACGTCCTCCAGCGTTGCGCCCAACTCGATCGCCAGCCCGATCTCCGCGATGAGTTCGGAGGCCTCGGGACCGACGATCTGGCCGCCGAGGACGAAGCCGCTCTCTCCGTCGGCGATCACTCGCACGAATCCGTCCGTCTCGCCCATCGTGAGCGCCCGCCCGCTCGCGCGAAACGGCATCTCGCCGATGACCGGCTCGAAACCCGCCTCCGTGGCTTCGTCCGCGGTCATTCCCACTGTTCCGATCTCGGGCTCGGTAAAAACCGCCATTGGAACGGCCTGATAGTCGAGGGCGGCCGGTTCGCCCGCGATCACCTCCGCGGCGACGTGGCCCTCTTTCATCCCCTTGTGGGCGAGCATTGGCTCGCCAGCCACGTCGCCCACGGCAAAGACGTGTTCGACGTCAGTCCGCGCGCGATCGTCGATCGGGAGAAAGCCGTTCTCGTCCGGTTCGAGTCCTACTGAATCGAGGTTCAGCGTGTCCGTCACCGGCTTTCGACCCACGGCAACGAGCACCTTCTCGCAGTCGTAGCTCGTCTCCTCGCCATCCTCGGTTTTGGTGGTGACCGCGATTTTTTCACCTTCCTTCTCCCACCCGCTCGCGCTCTCACCGAGGTGAATCTCCACACCGAGGCTCTCCATCCGATCGACAACGGGTGTTGCGAGATCGTCGTCGAAGCCAGTCAGCGCCTCATCGAGCATCTCTACTACGACGACATCCGTGCCCGCCTGGTGCCGGCGGTCCGCGAAGCGCTTGGTCTGTAAGGAGGCGTCATGTCTGTTGTTCAATGTGAAGTGACTGCCAAGGCGGCTGCCGGCACGCCCATGACGCCCGCAAGCTCCATGCCGATGTAGCCCGCGCCGACGATCACCATCGAATCGGGGACCGAATCGAGCGCGAGGGCGTGGCGCGAGCTCAGGACGTTCTCGCCGTCGAACTCGAAGCCGGGAATTTCTACAGGTTTCGATCCGGTGGCGATGATCGCCTGTTCGAACTCGATGGACTCCGAGCCTTGGCCCTCTCCTCCATGAGCCACCCGAACCTTGTTCTCGCCCGCGAACTCCGCGCGTCCCTCGACTAAGTTCACGCCGTTGGCTTTACAGAGCTTCTCGACGCCACCCGTTAGTTGATCCACGACGCCGTCTTTCCACTCGACCATCCCGCCCATATCGATCGCGGGGTCGGCGTGGATCCCCATCTCCTCTGCGCTCGCGGCCTCGTGGGCGATTCCTGTGGCAGTTATCAGCGCCTTCGAGGGGATACAGCCGTGGTTCAGACAGGTCCCGCCGTAGGCCTCCTTCTCGACGAGGGTTGCGTCCAGATCCAGTTGTCCAGCGCGGATGGCAGCCACGTAGCCTCCGGGTCCTGCGCCGATTATCAGTACGTCCGTGCCAGTTGCGATGTCTCCGACGACCATTGTTGTAGTTCTCTCTAATCAAGCAGCAACAGCAGTGGGTTCTCTAAATACTCTATCACTCGGTTCGCAAAGGCCGCCCCGTCCGCACCATCGACGATCCGGTGATCGATCGACAGCGACAGCGGCAGCGTGTGAGCGGCCTCGACAGCACCATCTTCCACTACGGGCCGTTCGGCCAGTTCGCCGAGTCCTAGAATGGCGACTTCGGGGTGGTTGATGATTGGGGTGGCGTACTCGCCGCCGATCGCCCCGAAGTTCGTGATCGTGAACGTCCCGCCCTGCATTTCTTCCCTACTAATCGAGCGCTCGCGCGCCTTCTGGGCCAGCTCGTTCACTTCCGACGCCAATTGAAGAACGCCCTTCTGATCGACGTTCTTCACGACCGGGACCATCAGCCCCGCGTCGGTCGCGACGGCGATACCGACATTGTAGTAGTTCTTGAGAACGATCTCTTCTGCCTCTTCGTCGAGCGCGCTGTTGAGATACGGGAACTCTTTCAGGGCGCTGACGATCGCCTTCATGATGAAGGGCATGTACGTCAGTCGAACGCCCTGCTCTTGCGCGCGGGCCTTGAGATCCGTGCGGGCTTCGACGAGTCCCTCGACCTCGGCGGTGTCGTGATGGGTGACGTGGGGCGCAGTGAACTTCGAGTTCTCCATCTGCTTTCCGATGGTCCGGCGAATCCCTCTGTAGGGTTCACGTGTCTCGCGTTCTGCCTGCTCGGCTCGTTCGCCTTCGGCTCCGGTCGCCGCGACCGCCTCGGCGTCGGCGGCTTGGGCTTCCTGTTGAGCCTGCGCGTACTCTCGAACTGCCTCCGGTGTGACGAACGCCTCGCCGTCGCGTTCCTCCTCGGTGGGGACAGTGTTAATATCGATTCCCTCCTCTTCGGCGAGCGTTCGGGTCGCGGGTGCGGCCAAGGTTCGCTCGCGCGAGGCGGTCTCGGGCTGGGCGGTCGGTTCACCGTCACCAGCCCGGCCCGTCGCGGATTCGAGTCCCTCGTCGAGCTGGTTCGGACCGGACGCCCCCTCTTCTGTTCCCTCACCGTCGCCCCCGCTTTCGGCCGCCGACTGTACATCCCCCTCGGTAATTCTGCCGCTCGGACCCGATCCGGAGACGCTCTCGATGCTCACGTCGAGTTCGCGCGCGAGCCGCCGAACGTTCGGCGGGGCGAACACCCGGCCGGACGCCGTTTCGACCTCGCTTTCTGTACTTTCGGAGTCTCCCTCGGTAATCGCTGGCTCGCCACCGATATCCGCTGGCTCCTCTGTGACCTGTTCTTGGGACTCCGTCGGCTCGTCGCTCTCTGCGCTCTCGGTCGCTTCTTCGTCCTCTTCACCCTCCACGTTGAACGTGATGATCACGTTCCCCACAGGTACGACCTCGCCCGCCTCGGCGAGGATCTCCTTGACCGAGCCGTTCACTGGAGACGGAACTTCTACGACCGCTTTGTCGGTCTCGACCTCCGCGACGGGCTGGTCCTCGCTCACCTCGTCGCCTTCGGAGACCAACCACTCGACGATCTCGCCCTCCGCGACGCCTTCACCCACATCGGGCAGCTTGAACTCTCGAACCATGATTAGAACTCGACGGCCTCCCTGATTCCTTCCTCGATTCGCGTCGATTCTGGCAGGTAGTAATCTTCGAGCGCGTAGAGCGGAAACGGCACGTCGAAGCCCGCGATCCGCTTGACCGGCGCTTCCTGATAGACGAGCGCCTCTTCCTGAATCGTCGCGGCGATCTCCGCGCCCAACCCTGCTGTTTTCGGCGCTTCGTGGACGACAGCTGCTCGCCCGGTCTTTTTGAACGAGTCGATCACGGCGTCCTCGTCGAGCGGCGAGAGCGTCCGGAGATCAATTACCTCCACGTCGATCTCGCCCTCCAGATTCTCCGCGGCGTCGAGGGTCGCGCGGGTCATCGCGCCCCACGTGAACACCGAGATATCCAAGCCTTCACGGCGCACTGCCGCCTCTCCGAGGGGGATCTCGTAGCTCTCGTCAGGGACCTCCTCACGGAAGGCTCGGTAGATCAGTTTGGGTTCGAGGAACACGACCGGGTCTGGGTCCCGGATCGCACTCGTCAGGAGTCCCTTCGTGTCGTGTGGCGTACTCGGAATCACTACCTTTAGGCCCGGTTCGTGGATGTAGAACGCCTCCTTCGACTCCGAGTGATGCTCCGGTGCGCGAATCCCGCCGCCGTAGGGCGCACGAAGCACCATCGAACAGGTGTACCGGCCCCGTGAGCGCGTCCGGAGTCGTCCCATGTGCGAGACGATCTGGTCGAATCCGGGGTACATGAATCCCGAGAACTGGATTTCTGGAACCGGCTTGAGACCGTAGGCGGCCATGCCAATTGCGGTACCGATGATCCCCGATTCAGCGAGGGGAGTATCGATCACCCGCTCGGCGCCGAACTCATCGAACAGGCCTTCGGTCGCCCGGAAGACCCCGCCGTTTTTTCCAACATCTTCGCCCATGACGAGGACATCGTCGTCAGTCCGCATTTCGGCTGCCAGTCCGTCCCGCACCGCCTGCACCAGGGTTAGATTCTGTGTCTCGCTCATTAGTGACCCTCCAGGAAGGCCGCATCACCGTGTGTCTCGCGGATCTCCCGGAACCATTCTAACTGCTCTTCTAACCGCTTTGGCATCTCCCCATACACGTCCGCGAACATCTCCTCGGGATCTGGCCGTTCGACCGCTTCCGCGGCGTCGATCGCCTCGGCGACCGCCTCTTTTACCTCCGCGTCGATCGCTTCGACCCCCTCCTCATCGAGATAGCCGTTCTCCATGAGGAAGGTTTCGAGTCGCGGAATCGGGTCCTTTTTCTTCCACTCTTCGACCTCGTCGTCGGTTCGGTACCGGGTCGGATCGTCGCTCGTCGTGTGTGCACCGCGGCGGTAGGTCACCGCTTCGACTAACACCGGGTT
>JADFQH010000079.1:7234-10740 GCA_022561895.1 Methanobacteriota archaeon
TCCACTCTTCGACCTCGTCGTCTTCCCGATACACCGAGGGATCGTCGGCGGTAGTGTGTGCTCCGAAGCGGTACTGGACCGCCTCGATGAGGGTGGGTCGGAGTTCCCCTTCATCGGGTGATTTCGATTTCTCGACGGCCTCACGGGTGACCTTGTAGACGGCGAGGGGATCCATCCCATCGACCTGCACACCCTCGAAGCCGTAGGCGGTTGCCTTCTGTGCGAGGGTCTCGCTCGCCGTCTGGCGCTCTCTCGGGACTGAGATCGCCCACTGGTTGTTGTTACAGAAAAAGACGTTCGGGGTATCGAACACACCGGCAAAATTCAGTCCCTCGTGGAAGTCGCCCTCGCTCGTTGCGCCGTCGCCGAAGTAACAGATCGCGGCGGTGTCGTCGCCCTTGAGCTTCGCGGCCCACGCATGGCCGACGGCGTGGGGGATCTGGGAGGCGATGGGGACAGCTACCGTAAAAATGTTCGCTCCTTCGGGGATCGCGTTGCCCTCCTCGTGGCCCATCCAGTAGAGCAGGGTTCGTTCGAGCGAGAGCCCGCGAACCAGCCCCGCGCCGTGTTCGCGATAGCTCGGAAAGAGCCAGTCGTCCTCATCGAGCGCGTGGGCGCTCGCGATCTGTGCGCCCTCCTGGCCCGACAGTGGGGGGTAGGTCCCCATCCGGCCCTGGCGCTGGAGGCTCACCGCCCGCTGGTCGAAATGACGAGCAAGGCGCATCTGGTGGTAGATCTCGATCAGCTCTTCGTCGCCGAGATCCGGCGGCTCCGCATCCTCGAGAACCGACCCGTCGTCGGCGAGGATCTGTACGCGCGTCCGGGGATCGCGCTCTAACGTACTCATGAATATACTCTCCGCGGCATGGTCCAATCGTCTCCCGCTCGGGTTATAGGATTTTCGTAACTATTTTTCAGGCGATTCGATACTCCCGAGGGAAACCGGACGATATGCGTGTAACTCGCTATCTTGGATGACGATCCACTAATTGAACTACGAAAACGAAACGTTCGGGTACTCTTCTTCGGACAGGTGGGGCTCAACTGGACGACTGGCGAAAAACGATCGGTTCACTGCGTCACTGCTCGATCGTGCGCGCTGTCCGTCGCGCGTTCTCGACCGACCTCCCTTCCCTGAGAACGCCTTCGACGAACAGTTCGCCCGCCTTGTACGACGAGCGCACCATCGGCCCCGAGGCACAGTACAGAAACGCCATCTCCTCTTCCGCCACCTGCTGCCACGTCTCGAACTCGTGGGGGTGGACGTAACGAGAGACATCGAGATGCGTTCTGGACGGTTGGAGATACTGGCCGAGCGTCACGATATCCACGCTGACCTCCCTGAGATCCGAAAGCGTCTGGTAGATTTCATGGGTATG
This sequence comes from Methanobacteriota archaeon, assembly GCA_022561895.1. Lineage (GTDB taxonomy): Archaea > Halobacteriota > Halobacteria > Halobacteriales > Halalkalicoccaceae > Halalkalicoccus. The sequence goes on from JADFQH010000079.1 coordinate 8,614, forward strand.
CTCGCCAACGCCCAGCATGAGGCTCGTCTTCGTGTGAATCCCCGATTCTTCACTTACTTGTTCGAGCACCGAAAGGCTCTGTTCGTAGTTCGCGCGCCGATCCCGGACGGGAAACTGGAGGCGCTCGACGGTTTCTATGTTGTGAGCGATCACGTCCGGTTCGGCGTCGATGATCTTCCGTACTAACTCTGGCTCGCCCTGAAAATCGGGGATCAGTACCTCGACCAGAATGCCGGGATGACGGGCCTTGATCTCGCGGATGGTTTCTGCGAAGTGGCCCGCGCCTTGATCGGGTAGGTCGTCTCGATCCACGCTGGTGAGAACCACGTAATCGAGTCCGATCTCGGCGATGGCGCTCGCGACGTTTGCGGGTTCCTCGGGATCGAGCGGCTCCATCCCACCCGTCTTCACATCACAGAAGTTACAGCCCCGCGAGCAGCGATCGCCCATCAGCATGAACGTCGCGGTCCCGCCCTCGCCCGAGGCTCCACCGCCCCAGCACTCCCCTAAATTCGGGCAGTTCGCCTCCTCACAGACGGTATGAAGATCGTGCTCGCGCAGAGTGCGTTTGATCCCGGTGAACTCCTCGCCTGCGGGGGGTCGCATCTTGAGCCAGTCGGGCTTGCGCGAGAGACTCATTACTGGTGTTCAGGCATGCCGGGGCAAAAACCTGCGGGAGATCGGTTTCGAAGATTCCAGCCCGAACTCGACACGAGGGTTTTTGGTAGTACCTGCGGTACTACTCGATATGAGCGAAGCGACCCGGATCACTCGGAAGGGACAGACGACCATCCCGAAGGAGCTACGCGAGAAGTACGATCTGGAACCCGGCGATGAGGTCGTCTGGATCGACACCGACGAAGGGATGGTCGTCACGAAACGCACCCGGACCGACGCTCGCGGACTGCTCGTTCCCGACGACACGTCCGACGAGAAGCGTCGGGAGATCGCGGCGGAACTCGAAAATCGACTGCGCGAGCGTCGAGATCGCAACTACGAGGAGAGCTGATGGAGCGGTACACGGCCGACGCGGTTTCACTTCTCGCGTATCTCGTTGACTCCCTTCCTTCTCGAACCGATCAGATCTTCGCGGCCGCGGAAGCGGGCGAAGCCGTTATTCAAGCTCCGAGTACGGCGCTCGGCGAAATTCTCTACTCGGTCTCGCGCGATAAGGACGTTCGCGGCGTCACGCTCTCGGGCACACCCGAGAACGCGCGGGAGGCACTTATCGGGCGCGGACCGATTTCGCTGGCTCCGATCGAGGAGACAGAGACCGTGGAGTACGTACGGGTGATCGAACGGTTCAGTATTCACGACGCGTTCGTCGTCGCGAGCCACCGTACCCACGAAACCGACGCGATACTCACTTCTGATGCAGTTATCCGCGCCTCCGGAGTCAAAACGGTCTGGAACTGACGCCGCTCGATTCTTGACCTGATCGATATATAACAACACTTACTATCATTAGCTTGTTCGATGGTGTATGCTCGACGTCTCCCGAGAGGAGATCACGGAGGGATCGCTCCCTCGGGTGTTGCTCGTGCTGGCCGCGCCGCTCGTGGCCCAGAACCTCGTCCAGGTCCTCCAGCAGGTGATCGATACGTTCTGGTTGGGTCGTCTCGGCGAGGACGCCGTCGCGGCCGTCGGACTCAACTTCCCGATCATCGCCGTTCTCATCGCGCTCGCCACCGTTGCACCCTTTGTTGGAACCCAAATACTTGTCTCCCAGCGCTACGGAGCCGAGGATCCCGCGGGCGCACGCAGCGCCGCCGTCCACGGAGCGACGCTTTCGATCCTCTTTGGACTCCTCGTCGGCGGACTCGTCTATCTGTTCGCCCCTCAAATTATCGCTCCTTTCGGCGCGGGTCCCTCTGTAACTGAGCTCGCGGCGATCTATCTCGCGGTGTACGCTCTTGGACTCCCTATCCTTTCTGCGAGCGACGCCCTCGAAGGTGGCTTCATTGGCTGGGGTGACACCCGCGCGGCGCTCTATATCAACGTGCTCGCGGTCGCAGTGAACGTCGTTCTCGACCCCTTTTTGATCTTCGGCTGGGGTCCGTTCCCCACACTCGGTGTACAGGGTGCGGCGCTCGCAACGGTGATCGGCTACACGCTCGGATTTCTGCT
>JADFQH010000388.1 GCA_022561895.1 Methanobacteriota archaeon
TCTGCGTGGCGAACGGTTCGACGTTCTCGAAGGCGACCTCGTCGTCGATGTAGACATCGACCGGCGGGGCGTCCGGCGAGAGATGCACGACGCGTGCGCCATCCTCCGCTTCATACGCCTCGTCTTCTTCGGACTCGTCCGCGCCGCCGACGGCGGCGCTCGTACTCAGGGCTAGGCCGGTGCCGACTGCGGTCAGCACCGTCCGGCGGGTGTGGTCTACCATTTCATTTCATCACTCTACCCTGTGTCTTATAAAACATTTTGAAAACCGAAGGACGTATTCTCTCCCGGTCATATTCCCGAGATATGCCCAAGATAAGCGTCGAGGTGCCCCAAGAGCTTCTCGACGATCTCGACGATCATGTCGGCGAGAACGGCAAGTTCGTCAACAGGAGCGAGGCGATCCGCGCGTCGGTCCGAAAAACCCTCGATCTGCTCGACGAGATCGACGGCCGCCATGGACGACTCGATGACGCCGAATGAGCACGCGCCACGGCTCGTCCTCGCGGCGCTGTTCGTCACCTCGCTTGTGACAGCTCAGCTGCTCGCGGTGAAGATCCTCTCGCTCCCGCTTCCCCTCGATTTCCCGGCGGTCGGAAACGAGATCATCGTCCCCGCGGGGGTGCTCGCCTACGCGATCACGTTCGTCGCCACCGACTGCTATGCGGAGCTCTACGGGAAGCGCCCGGCCCGACTGTTGGTGAACGTCGGCTTCGGGATGATCTTCGTCATGCTTTCGCTGGTATGGCTCGCCATCCTCGCACCCGGTTCGCCCGCGGGCGTCGATCCCGATCTGTTCGCTCAGGTACTCGCGCCCGGTACGAACATCGTGCTCGGCGGTTTACTTGCGTATCTCGTGAGCCAGAACTGGGACGTGCTCGTCTTTCATCGCATTCGAGAGAAAACCGGCGGCGGACGCCTCTGGGCACGAAACCTCGGCTCGACGGCGAGCAGTCAGGCGATCGATACGGTCATCTTCATTCTCGTCGCCTTCTCGCTCGCTCCCACACTATTGGGAATCGGCGTGGCGCTCCCGGTCGAAGAACTGCTCGCGCTGATCGTCGGCCAGTACCTGATCAAGCTGCTGATCGCGTTCGCAGACACTCCCGTCGTGTATGCGGTCGTTGGACTGCTCCGAAATCGAGAGCAGCGAACCGCGACAGTGTCCGCGGATTAAACCCGGCGAGCGAACCCGAAGTTCGATTTCACGTCCTCGATCTCGACCTCGACGGTCTCGCCTTTCTCCGTGTCGGGAACGAAGACGGTGAACTCCTCTATCTTCGCGATCCCGTCGCCCTCGCTCCCCATCCCTTCGATTTCAACGGTACGAATATCGCCACGCTCGACTGGAGCGGTCAGGAATCCCTTGGCGACGAGATACACCTCCGAGGACTCCTTTCGGGAAGCCTCGGGTGTCGTCGTCCGGACGTACTCGAACTCGGGTTCGATCTCTTTTCTCAGAGAATCGAGATCCCGCCCCTCGAACACCTTCACGACGAAGTCCCCGCCCGGCGTAAGCAGCGCGCGAGCGGTTGCAAATGCTTGTTGGGCGAGATGGACTGAGCGAGCCTGATCCAGCGAGTACTCGCCAGTCATGTTCGGGGCCATGTCCGAGAGGACGACATCCGCTTCGCCGATCCGCTCGATAATCTCGTTTCGGGTGTCGTCGTCCGTCATGTCACCCCGGATCGTCTCGACGCCCTCTATCTCGTCGATACGCTGGAGATCCACCCCGATCACTTTCCCGGTGCCGACGCGCTCGGTCGCGATCTGGAGCCACCCGCCGGGGGCGGCCCCGAGATCGACGACGCGATCCCCGTGCGAGAGGAGGTTCTCTAGCTCGTCTAACTGCTTGAGCTTGTACGCCGAGCGCGAGCGATAGCCCTGCTGTTTCGCCTTGTTGTAGTACTCGTCTTTTCCGGACATCTAGTTGGGGGGGAGTTGGCCGTCGAGGGGCTTACGGGCTTCGCTCGGCAGGTGTAACAGGACTGTCAAAAACCGCAAATCGCTTCTTAGTTGTCATTCTCCATCCTCTCCGCAGGTCTTCACGTACTCGTAACAATTTTAGTCAGCAATAAGCCCCTCATGGGAGGGGCTTATTGCAAGTGCTTGAATTCTCCTCACCTTACCGGGG
>JADFQH010000080.1 GCA_022561895.1 Methanobacteriota archaeon
CGTCGTCATGCTGGTCGGATCGCTCCTCACCGCTCAGGATCTCGTCCAGACGATCGGCGGGTTCGTCTGATCGAGCTTTCATCGACGAGAACGTTCTTTCGAGCGATCGACAAGCGAGACGACCGGCCCTACGCGCGAGCCACCGCGAGGATATGCTCGGAGAAATCGGCGACGACCCGATCCTCACCGAGCGCGCGAGCGAGTTCCCGAACCGACTCTCGGGCCTCCTCGCTCGCCTCACCGAGTTCCCGCTGCATGTTCGAGGCAGGACCCTCCAGCCCGGCGACGGTTTCGACGGCGAATCCAGATTCAGAAAGGTCGGCTTCGAGTTCCGCGGCCCGGAAGAAATGGCACTCGGCCCAGCCCTCGCCGCTGGCGTACTCGGCGACCGCTTTGGCGGTGTAGTCGCCGGTTTCGGCGAGATGAACGAGCAGCCCGTGTGACTTCTCGGGAACGTGTTTGATGATGTCTCGAAGCGTCGCCAGTCTGCCGATCACGGAGACGAAGACGGGTGCGCCATCGCGAGCGACCCGCCGAAGTTCCGAAAGCGCTCGCTCGCGCTCTTCGGAGCTGACGATATGGGAGAGCGGGCCACCGAGACAGCAGACCGCGTCGAATTTTTTCGAGCCAAACGGCAGGTCACGGATATCACCCTGGCGAGCGGTGATTCGCTCGCTAACGCCGTATTCGTCGGCCTTCTCGCGCGCGATGCGGATCTGTTCTGCGCTGAGATCGACGAGGTTCACGTCGTAGCCGCGTTCTGCGAGCCAGATCGTGTATCGGCCCGCACCGCCGCCAGCATCGAGGACGTGTCCCGATTCGGGGACGTAGTTTTCTAAATACTCGATCGTGTTCTCGAACTCCAGTCGGGAAACGGGGTTCGCCTCCAGTCGGTTCCACTCGCCGTCGGCGAACTCGTCGTAATACTCTCGGGGATCCATGTCGGTCATGGACGACCTTCGGCGGTTGGGGCTGTTCTGCGATCGGTGCTTCGTCGTGTGGTGTGTGCGTACATTTATCGGTCGGTGGGGTGGCTACTGGGCGGTGCGGTCGATTCGTCAGGTTTCACCCCGATCGCCGAGTTATCAGCGGACACCGAGACTCCACCCGAGGAAAGCAGCTACTGGTCCGCGATTGGGAGACCCGATGGATGAAGTCGTTCGCCTCACAGCGCGAAGATCACCGCTTTATGTCATAAACCTTCCGGATGACTACTCAGTCCCAAACTATCGGGAGATCCAGTTCCCTGATTTCGGAATCACTGGTGATAATTCCGTCCGTTTCGTGTACTTCGTGACTGGCCACGATCATCGCATCGTGGATAGAGAGATCCGAGATGAGCTGAGAGATCGCGGTGAGGTCTTCGAGACCACTTTTGACGATCGTGACTGGCAGATACGATTCAATCCCGTCGATCACATCCCTCGGCGAAACCGAGAGTGGAACACCGTTGATCTGCTCTCGTTTGTCGATTCGATACATCGTTTCGACCGCTGCGATCGTCGGTAGTTGGATGACCGTCTCCCCGGCTTCAGCACGTCGAAACACGGCGTCTGCTTCCTTCGGGAGTTGATCGACTAGATATCGGATGAACCCGACGGCATCCGTCGTGTACGTTTCCATCAGTCGATGGTCCACTCCGTCTCTCGTCGCTTTTCGATCTCCGCTTCGAGCTGTTTGGCCACCGCCTCCCGTTCTTTTGCTGTGGTGTCTTCGGGAACGAGCATTCCGCGCCCCTCCGTCAGGGTACGCTTTTTGAGGACGATTGTGTCGTCCTCGTCGATCCATACGACCTCGTCGCCGGGTTCGATACCGTGTTTTTCGCGCAACCGCTTGGGAATGGTGGTCTGGCCCTTGTCGGTGACCCGTGTCGATTCGCTCATATTCGGTAAGAACAGTTGTAAGAACCTAACTCTTCTGGGGAATGAACCGATAGAATGAGGTGGCACACTCGTGAACTGCTTTCCAAGAAATGTTCCGGAAAGTCTTGGTTGCGAATCGGGGGGAGATCGCCGTGCGCGTCATGCGCGCATGCGAGGAGCTGAACGTCGGTACTGTCGCCGTCTACAGCGAGGCCGACAAGGAGAGCGGTCACGTTCGCTACGCCGACGAGGCGTACAACGTCGGGCCGGCGCGGGCCGCCGATTCGTATCTCGATCACGAGGCGGTGATCGACGCAGCGCGAAAGGCCGACGCCGACGCGATCCACCCCGGCTACGGCTTTCTCGCCGAGAACGCCGCGTTCGCCGCGAAGGTCGAGGAAGTAGACGGCATCACGTGGATCGGGCCGACGAGCGACGCGATGGAACAGCTCGGCGAGAAGACGAAGGCCCGTCGGATCATGCAGGACGCAGAGGTTCCGATCGTCCCCGGCACGACCGACCCGGTGACAGAACCCGAGGAAGTCAGGGAGTTCGGTGAGGAACACGGCTATCCCGTCGCAATCAAAGCCGAGGGCGGCGGTGGAGGCCGCGGGATGAAGATCGTCCACGATCCGGACGAGGCCGAAGACCAGCTCGATAGCGCAAAACGCGAGGGCGAGGCGTACTTCGACAACGACTCGGTCTATGTCGAGCGATTTCTCGAAAATCCCCGGCATATCGAGGTGCAGATCCTCGCGGACCACGAAGGACAAGTAAGACATCTCGGCGAACGGGACTGCTCGCTACAGCGCCGCCACCAGAAGGTGATCGAGGAGGGCCCCTCGTCGGCACTGTCCGACCACCTCCGCGAGAAGATCGGCGAGGCCGCACGCCGCGGGGTGAGCGCCGCCGAGTACACCAACGCTGGCACCGTCGAGTTCCTCGTCGAGGAGGACGTTGGCCGAGAGTCGGACGATTTACTCGGCCCCGAGACGGATTTCTACTTCCTCGAAGTCAACACCAGAATCCAGGTCGAACACACGGTGACGGAGGAGATCACGGGCATCGACATCGTGAAGTGGCAGCTCCAGATCGCCGACGGCGAGGCGATGGATTTCGAGCAGGGAGATGTAGAAATCGACGGCCACGCCATGGAGTTCCGGATCAACGCCGAGAACGCCGCAAACGAGTTTTCACCTTCCTCGGGCGGGAAACTCATGACCTACGACCCGCCGGGCGGGATCGGCGTGCGGCTTGATGACGCGCTCAGACAGGGCGACTCGATCGTCACCGACTACGACTCGATGATCGCGAAGCTGATCGTTTCCGCGAGCGATCGCAAGGAGTGTATCAGCCGGAGCCTGCGCGCGCTGCGCGAGTACGAGATCGAGGGCGTCGTGACGGTGATCCCGTTTCACCGGCTCATGCTTTCGGACGAGCGGTTCGTCGAGGGAACTCACACCACGAAGTATCTCGACGACGAGTTAGATAGGAGTCGGATCGAGGAGGCCCAAGCCCAGTGGGGAAGCGAGGACGGAAGCGACGGCGAGGACGAGGAGGTCGTCCACCGAGAGTTCACCGTCGAAGTCAACGGCAAGCGATTCGAGGTCGATCTCGAAGAGCGCGGCATGCAGGCGGTCGGCGGTGGCGGTGGAGGCAGCGGGGGCGGTGCTGGCCAGCCGCCCCAGCCCGCGGGCGGAGGCGACTCCGGTTCGACAGAGGTCACTGCCGAGGGTGAGCAGGTGACCGCGGAGATGCAGGGCACGATCCTCTCGGTCGAGATCGAAGCGGGCGACGAGGTCGAAAGCGGCGACGTGCTCTGCGTGCTCGAAGCGATGAAGATGGAAAACGACGTGGTCGCCTCCTCGGGTGGGACCGTTTCCCAGGTGCTCGTCGGCGAGGGAGAGAGCGTCGACATGGGTGACACGCTCGTGGTCATCGAGTGAGTACGAGAAGGGCGATCCTCGACGCCCTCGCTTCGGGACCGGTTTCAGGTCCCGAACTCGCAGAGCGGCTGGGCGTTTCGCGGGCGGCGATCTGGAAGCAGGTCGAAGCCTTACGAGAAACGGGCTTCGAGATCGAGAGCGAGGAGGCGGGCTATCGGGTGGGTTCGATCCCCGAGTTCTGCGGTCCGGCCGTCGAGTTCGGGCTGGAGGCTCCGTACGAAATCGAGTACCACGACGCCCTCCCCAGTACGAACGCCCGCGCACGCGAGTTGGCGAAAGCAGGTGCAGAAAGCGTCGTCGTGCTCGCGGACGAACAGACCGCCGGACGGGGCCGTCTGGACAGGGGCTGGAGCGCGCCGAGCGGGGGGATCTACCTGAGTTTCGTTCTCAAACCAGCGATCGCGCCGATGGAAGCACCGCTGCTGACACTCGCGGCCGCAGTGGCGACGACGCGCACGTTGCGCGAGACGGGCGTCGAGGCGGGGATCAAATGGCCGAACGACCTGCTTTTGGAAGCAACCAACGAGAAACTCGTCGGCATCCTCACGGAGATGGAGGGGGAAGCCGATCGCGTCTCGTGGGTCGTCTGTGGGATCGGCGTCAACGCCAACGTCGATAGCGGGAAGCTGCCTGCGGGCGCGACGAGCATTCGAGAGCAGGTCGGGGATATCGATCGGCGGGTCTTCGTCCAGCGTGTCCTCGAACGATTCGATGGCCTTCGAAAAGACCCGGAGACGATTCTCGATGGGTGGCGCGAGCACGCGATCACGCTCGGCCAGCGGGTTCGTGTCGACACAGCCCAAGGAGAGATCGTCGGCAAAGCGGTCGATATCGAATCGCCGGGACAGTTAGTGATCGAAACCGAGGGGGGCGAGGTGCGGGTTCACGCCGGGGACTGTGAGCATCTCCGTCCAACCCACTAACTCACTCGAGATCCTCCTCGCGAACCCGAACCGTAAGAACGGGGACGGATGAAGCGCGAACGACGCGCTCTGCGACACTCCCCAACAGAAGGCGGTCGATCCCACCCCGTCCGTGAGTTCCCATAACGATCAGGTCACAGCCCTCCTCGATTGCGTAATGGACGATCTCCTTCGATGGCGTGCCGTCGATGATGGCGGTCTCGATCGGAACCGCTCTCTTGTCTGCGATCTCTCTGACTCGTTCGAGCGCTTCTCTCCCATCCTCTCTGAGCATGTCGCTAACGCCCTCCCATGAGGTTTCCATCGGGAGGCTCGCAAAGCTCGCGGTGTTGACGACGAAGACGGCGTGGATCGTCGCGCCGTGGACGCTCGCGAGCGCCGTCGCCTGTTCTACGGCGCGCTCGACACCCGCCGACCCGTCCGTCGGAACGAGAATCCGCTCGTACATGTGATCACTGTTCGCACAGCGACCTTAACTGTGTTGTGCCGGATGCGTCGTCCGGACGACGTCGGCCATCCCCGCCCGGCGAACGACCGCACGAACCGGATCGCGCACTCCCGAGAGGTTGTCCGAACCGCCGTCCAGAACGAGTAGCCGTGCCTCACGCCCCTTCTCGATCGTTCCGGCATCGACCCCCATCAGCTCCGCACCGGCTCGCGTCGCCATCGCCAGCACGTCCCGCGAATCGAGATTCGTGAATTTGGCGGCGAACTCCATCTCGCGAAAGATCGATGGACTGTTCAGCATAACGTTGTCCGTGCCGAGCGCGACGGTCGTTCTTTCGACTAACTCCTCGATCGGCGGCAAGCCGACGTTCGTCACCAGGTTCGCCCGTGGGCAGACGACCACCGGAATCTCTTGATCCCCGACCCGGGCCAACTGTTCGGTATTAGCATTGACCATGTGGACGAGGTAGTCGGGTTCGAGAGCCAGCGCGGGATCGATGTCGTCGGTTCGATTCTCCCCGGCGTGGATCCCAAACGGCTTACTCGCCTCGCGGGCCGCCGCACGCTCACGGGTGAAATCGGCGTCCGCCGCACCGCTTGCCCCGTAGCCGTCCCCGGCCTCTAGGGCCCTGAGTTCGTCGCGCCCCATCGCAAACGCATCGATCGGGAGTCCGGCGGCTGCCTCCCTGAGCACTGCTACTCCATCCGCACCGCCCTCGCGAAAGTCCACGAACGCCGTCACCCCGCCCGAGCGCATGAACCGGATCGATTCCCTGATCGCCCCGACCATCTCCTCGCGACTGCTCTCCCGAAGCAGGCGGTGTTTCAATCCGTCCGGTGGCGCAACGAGTTCCTCTAAGGTAAGATCCCGGCCCGCTTCCTTCGCGATGGAATCCCCGATGTGGGTGTGGGCGTTGATGAAGGCGGGAAGGACGATCCGATCGCTCTCGACCGGTTCTTCCTCGATTGCGACGATCCGCCCGTCTTCACAGACGACCCGACCCTCGACCGGCGTAAAATCGGGACCCCGGAGAACGGTCCCTTCGATGATCATGGTAGGAGAACTCGTCCGCGGGATTTGAACCCCTCGCTGTCGCCTGTAACGTCTTGTCCCTCTTCAATCAACACCGGCTTTCGTCCCGTCGATCTCGATGCTGATCTCATCGGAGACCACCGCCTGCCCGTCGGTCACACGAACGGTGAGCGAGTGGGGAACCAGATCGTCCAGGTCGGTGATAATTTCGTGATAGGCAGTTGGTTTGTCCTCTAGTTCCAGCCGTTCGACTACCTGCTTCGTATCCTTGAAAACGATCCCGGTCCAATGGCGTGATTCGGCGGCCATTTGAGTAGGGGTATTCGGATTCTCTCCACGACCCAGACAGCCCGTTACGGCGACCGGGAGCACTGTCGCTCCCGCGAGAAACCGGCGACGGCTCATGATTACGATATGATATTACCTCACAAGTGCTTTCGGTCACTCCTCGCTCGAACCAAACCGATCGAGCGTCGTGTGCAGACCGGGGACAACGTCACTGACGAGCGTTCCATCGGTGTCGAGTCCGAGGACAGCCTCGGTCGCGTGGCCGACCCGTTCTGCGACGTTGGCGGGCGCATAGACACCGAATCGCCACTGATTGAGCTGAGATTGCCGCAGGGTTCGCACCAACGATGACTGCTCGTCCAGTCGCCGAACGTCGCCGCCGACGATCACCTGCGTGCTCGATTCGGTCATCCGGGGGTAGCCCGGTACGTCGATGATCACCGCGTCGCTTTCGACCCCCGCTCGATCCGCGATCGTCCGTTCGTACTCGACGCGCCTGTCGTAGTCGAGATCGAGCAGATCACGCGGTACGTCACGGAGTTCCGCCCAGACCGCCCGTTTGAACAGGTCGCGGTGGGCGAACCGACGGGCGAGTACTTTCGTCTCTTCGGTCGTCCGGAGCGCAACCAGTAGGTCGTGATCGTCCATTCGCCGGAGATCCTCGGGTTCGGTTCCCGCGACGATCAGCCGCTCTGCACCCCGCCGGAGCATCGACTTGCTGATCCGGGCGACGTGGTGGCTGTACACCGTGGGGTTCATCAGCGCGCGCGCAACGAGCAAGCTCTCTGCGGTCTGGACGTTTCCCTCGCCGAGAACGAGTTCGCCCGAGACGAAGCGGAGTTCGCGAACGAGCCGACCGTGATCGATCGTGCCGTAGGGGACGCCAGTGTGGTGGGCGTCTCTCACCAAGTAGTCCATTCGATCGACATCGAGTTCGCCCGAGACAAGCCCACCGTACTGGCCTTCCCCCGAAATGAGGTCGGCCACTCGATTCGGGTCGAGATCGTGATCGACGAGAATCGATCGGATCGCGCCCTCCGCAACGATATCCGTAACGTCCTCGTGGTAGTTTCCGGTATGCCGGGCGATCACGTCCTCGACGTTGTGGCTGTAGGGGCCGTGGCCAATATCGTGAAGGATCGCGGCGGCCCGGATTCGTTCCGCGGCCCGTCCCTCGATCCCCAGTTGGGAAAGCGCCTCGCGAGCGAGGTGATAGACTCCCAAGGAATGTTCGAACCGGGTGTGGTTCGCCGAGGGGTAGACGAGAGAAACGGTCCCCAACTGCTTGATATGTCGAAGGCGCTGAACCTCGGGAGTATCGAGCAGTGCGCGGGCGACCCCGTCGATCTCGATATGATCGTGGACGCTATCCTTGATCGTCTTCATACCTCGAGACTAGCTGCCATCGGATTTAAACCGACGGGCGCAGGGCGTCCGCGACCCCCTCGGCCCACGCGAGCAGTCGCTCGTCCTCGCCGTAGCCACCGACACACTGGAGGCCGAGCGGGAGGCCATCGATCTCCCCTGCGGGGACCGACAGCGCCGGCAGCCCGCTGTGTGTCCACGGCAGGTTCATCACCGGGTCGCCGGTGTCCCCGATGCCCTCGGGAGCCGGGCCGGGTGCGGCCGGACAGAGCCAGACGTCGATCCCCTCCTCGTCCATCACCGTTTCGACGGACTCGCGCAGGTCGCCGCAACCGACACGGGCCTCACAGAGTTCGCCGACGCCGACCTCGTGGCCCTCTCGGATCAGATCGACCGTTTCCTCGGCGTAGCGCTCGCCGTACTCGGCAAACCACTCGCTATGCGAAAGCGCGGTCTCGGCGGCCACCAGCCGGTTGTGTCGGCGGTTGATCCCGTCGATGTTTTCGAGGAGTTCGACCCGCCGGATCTCGTAGCCCGCTTGCTCCAACCGGACGACCTGCTCATGGAACTGATCGAGCGCTTCCTGTTCTGCCTGTTCGAGATATGGCCCCTCTGGAACGCCAAGCGTCGGCGCTTCGACCGACTCGGGACGCCAGTGGTCGTAGAGCACCGAGGCGGCGAGTTGTGCGCCCGCTACGTCCTGGGTGAAAAAGCCGACGTGGTCGACCGAGGGCGCAACGGGAAGCACCCCTTCGATGGGGATTCGTCCGTAGGTCGGCTTCAGGCCGACGATTCCACAGAAAGCGGCGGGTCGAACCACCGAGCCGATCGTCTGTGAGCCGAGCGCGAGCGGGCAGAGACCCGCGGCGACCGCGGCCGCAGAGCCGCTGGACGACCCGCCCGGTGTGTGATCCGGGTTGTGGGGATTTCTCGTCGGTCCCGGCTCGAAGTAGGCGAACTCGGTGGTGACGGTTTTTCCAAGGACGATCGCACCGGCTTCCCGAAGCGCGCGCACGCTCGCGGCTTCGTTGCCGGTGAGCGTCTCCGGCGAAAGGTCGGCCCCGGCGCGGGTGAGAAAGCCATCGACGTGGAATATATCCTTTATTCCGACTGGGAGACCGTACAGCGGCGGCCGCGTCGCGGAGTCGTCGAATCGTGCTTCGAGCGCCTCCGCCTCGCGTTCGAGTCTGGTCCATCGGTTTGGCTCGTCGAGTAGTGCTTCTATCCGTGGTTCGACGCGCTCGGCTCTGTCCTCGAGTGTGTCGAGATATGTCGAGGGGTCGGTCCCGCCGGTTCGTAGCGATACGGCAGTTTCGAAAAGCGGTTCGTCGTTGATCATTCGAGAACCGAAGAAACGTCGCCTCTTAATCCTTGAGGAACGTTCCCACGATAATCGCACCGGACGATCAGAACAGCGGTAGCGAGGAGTCAGGTTTCGTTCCGCCCCGAGGGCGAGTGTTTAAGTCCGATCCCCCGCCTACCCCGCGTATGGTTACGTTTCTCTCCGGGGGGACCGGGACGCCGAAGCTCCTCTCGGGGGCGTCCGAGGTGTTCTCACCGACGGAGACGACGGTGATCGGAAACACCGGCGACGACATCGAACTCGGCGGTCTCTATATCTCGCCCGACATCGATACGGTTCTGTTCGAGCGCGCAGGTCTCCTCGATCGCGAAACGTGGTGGGGGATCGAGGATGATTCCCATGAAACCAACGAGTTCCTGTTCGAACTGGCCGACGCCGCCGGTCTGGAGCGCGGCCCTCGGTATCTTCCCGAGGAAACACAGACGAGCGGACGGGAGATCGCTCGATGGAGGCGATTCTCGGGGATCGCGGAGTTCATGACGATCGGGGATCGGGATCGGGCGGTGCATCTCACTCGAACGAGCCTCCTCGATGAAGGTCACACCCTTACCGAAGCCACTCGAACGCTCGCTCGCGCGTTCTGCCTCGACATCGATCTCGTTCCGATGAGCGACGATCCGCTCGCGACGCTCATCCACACTCCCCAAGGACGCATGCATTTCCAGGAGTTCTGGGTCGCCCGTCGCGGGTCTCCCGAGATCAGTTCAGTAGAATTTCGCGGCGAGCCGCGGATGAGCGAGATAGTCAAAAACGCCCTTTCCGAGCCGGTGGTTATCGGCCCCTCGAACCCAGTTACGAGCGTGGGACCGATCCGCGCGGTTTCGGGTGTCGAGGAGCGACTCGCGAGGACGCCGGTGGTTGCGGTCTCGCCGTTCGTCGGGGATCGGGTCTTTTCGGGACCGGCGGCCGAGCTGATGCGGGCGACGGGCTACGAACCGAGTACGGCCGGAGTCGCAGAGATCTACCCCTTCGTCGATGCCTTCGTGCTCGACGAAGCGGATGGTACGGAGATGGACCGACCGGTCGTTCGCACCGACACGACGATCGAATCGCAGTTGGACGCCACACGGGTTGCCCGCGCGGTCAGCGACGCCGTCGTCGTGGTGCATGCGAAGGCTCATCCGGGCGTGACGATTACGATGGGGCTGCGCATGGCACGCCTCCCGTCGGAGCTCAATGGGCCGGTGCGGATCGAGCTGAGAAAGCCCGGTCTCACCGTCCAGATGGTGGCAACCAATACTTTGACCGGTTCGACCGCAGAACTCTACAGCAAACTGCTGGATCCCTCTACGGTCGAGGACGTCTTTGGGAATCTTCCGATGTACGAAGCGGGCTTGCCTGAGGCGCGATAATGGTGGAACGAATCGCGGGCGGCATGAGGCGTGCCGTCAGCGTGTGTGCCCTCGTTTGCGGAGCC
>JADFQH010000081.1 GCA_022561895.1 Methanobacteriota archaeon
CCCACTTCCGAAAGGCTCTGTCTGAGTTCGTCTACATCGACTAGTGCGTCCGCAAGCTCGTAATAGAAGGGATCGACGGTGTCGAAGTCGGGCCACGAGGTGACGACGTTTTCGAGGTTATCAGAGAGGATGTTCGAGGCCGTCTGAAGCATGGACTGTTGGGCCTCCGCACCGCCTTTCGATCGCCCCGAGCGAGCCGCCCGCGAGAACGCCTTATCGATGAGTTCCTCCGATCGCGGGGTCGTCGGGAGGTCCTCGAAAATCATACACTACGATAGGACAGCGTGCTATAAAAGGCCATGCTTTGGGCGTCAGCGGCGTCGCGTTTTTATCGCTCGCGGGCCAATAGCGAGGTATGACCGATTGGCGTGCGGTGGGCTACGGCTTCGTGGTGATCTTTCTCGTCGGAGCTATCGGCCTCGCGGCCCCCGGATTGGGCCAGCTTACCGCAGGGCTTATCGGCGGGTTCGTCGCGGGCTACGTCGCGAAGGGTGGGCTTGCGCGCGGCTTCTGGCACGGACTGTTAGCGGGGAGCCTCGGCGGGATCGTCGTCGGCGTGCTCCTCTGGCTCGCCATCGCCGTCGTCGGGCTTGCGGGCGGGCCGGTCGGCGGCGCAGCGGGTGCGCTCACCGGCTTCGGCGTCTTCCTCGCCGTCGTGCTAGTCGCGGCGATCATGGCCGTAGAAAGCGCCGTTGCCGGTGCGATCGGCGCGGTTCTCAACAACTAGTAAGGACTGTTGTACCGATTTACCGCTGATCGCCCGCGCGGGTCGGCGATCAGCGGCAAGGGACGAGAACAGTCCTTATAACTGAGTGCGAGTCTTCAAAAGGGTATGGCAGAGATCGATGCCGACAGCCTGCTGCCGAACGATCACGTGAAACAAGCAGTAAGCGCCGGCGAGATAACACAGCTCAGCCGCGGGGCAACGAACCGCTACGCACACGAGGGCGACACGTTCTCGCTCGACGGCGAGACGTTCGAAATCGTTGCCGCCGCCGAACGAACTCTCGGTGAGCTAACCGACGAGGACGCACGGCGCGAGGGATCGGAGGATCTCGAATCCTACAGGGAGCGAATGATCGCCGTCCACGGTGGGGACTTCGAGTGGGACGAGGAAAGCGAGATCATCAGTTATCGATTCGAGCAGCGCTAAGGCTCCCAACGAACGGTGGCTGCCGGCGGTCAGCCGCCGGGGTCGGCGGCGTTGGACTTTTATCGCTTCGCAGCCAACACAAAAGCATGACGAACTGGCGCGCGGTGGGCTACGGGTTCGTGGTGACGTTTCTCGTTGGACTCATCGGACTCGCGATCCCCGGATTGGGCCAGCTTACCGCGGGACTCGTCGGTGGGTTCGTTGCCGGCTACATGGCGGGTGGCGGCCTCGGCCGTGGCTTCTGGCACGGCCTGCTCGCGGGGAGCCTCGGCGGGGTCATCGTGGGCCTCCTGCTCTGGATCGCGCTCGCGATCGTCGGCCTGCCGCTCGGGCCGGGCGAGGCGATCGTTGGCGGTGCCCTTGGCTTTGGCGTGTTCGTCCTCGCCATCGTGATCAGCGCGATCATGGCCGTAGAAAGCGCCGTTGCGGGCGCGGTCGGCGCACTCTTCAACGACGATCCCCGATCGGCCCGCCGGACGAGATATAGTAACCGTTGAAACTGTTTGTACACCGCTTGCCTGTCGCGGCCGATGGCCCCATCGGCCGCGAATCCGCATACGAGTATTCAGTGACGTTCAACGGCTACTATACTAACGACGTTCTTCGAGTTCCGCACGCAGGTCGTCGAGATCCATCCCCTTCATCGAAAAGAGCACGAGCAGATGATAGAGCAGATCCGCGGATTCGGCGGCGATCTCCTCTCGATTCTCGTCCTTTGCGGCCAGAATCACCTCTGTAGTTTCCTCGCCGAGCTTTTCGAGCACTCGGTTCTCGCCCTTTTCGTGGGTGAACAACGAGGCGGTGTAGGAGTCCGCAGGGAGCGTTTCCTTTCGATCCTCGATAACCGCAAAGACCTCCTCGATAACGTTTTCGTTGGGAGTATCGCTGCTCACGGCTCACCGCCCATGAGTTCGCCCATCTCGCGGATATCCGCGAGCTCGTCGAACTGCGCGCGCTCTTGTCGACCCTGCTCGAACACCTCCTCATCGACTTCGATGGGCGCGTTCGTCCGGGCCGCAAGCGCGAGCGAGTCGCTCGGGCGGGCATCGACGACCATTGACTGGCGCGGTCCCTGCAGATGGAGATCCGCGATGTAGGTCCCTTCCTCGCTTATTTCGCTGATCTCGATGCGTTCGATGCGCCCCCCGAGTTCTTCCATCACATCGAGTAAGAGATCGTGAGTGAGCGGGCGACCGATATCGTAGGCATCCATCCCGTGAGCGATGCTGTTCGCTTCGTCAAAACCGATGAAGATGGGCAGTACGTCCGGTTCATCATCAAATGAGAGAACCACTACAGGGACCGGTCCCTCGGGCGTGCCAGCGACACGCACCGCGTCGATACTGGCGTTCATACTCTGTGGATGAGACCGACGCCTAAAGACCCTACTGTCGACTACGCTCTCAGAGAGGGCGCGTCGAAAAACGCAAGCCGATGAACTCGCGAGTCCGCCGTCAGCTCGGGATGAAAGGACGTCCCGATGATCGAACCCCGTCTTACGGCGACCGGTCGACCCTCGATGGCTGCGAGGACGTCACACTCCCCGGCATCCGCGATCGCGGGCGCGCGAATGAACACCGCGGGAAACGGTTCGTCGAGACCTGCGATGTCAAGCTGAGTCTCGAAACTGTCGCGCTGGCGGCCGAAGGCGTTTCGCTCGACATCGATATCGAGGAGGGAAAGACTCCTGACTCGATCATCGTCAGTCCGTCCGAAAACGATCAGTCCCGCACAGGTCGCAAGCACCGGTTTGCCGGCCGCGACGTGGTCGCGGATCTCGGGGGCGATCCCCCCTTCATGAATGAGTCGCGAGATGGTCGTCGACTCGCCACCCGGAACGAGAAGGAGGTCACAGTCCGGGACAGTACCGGAAGAGCGGATCTCTCGGACCGTGATCTCCTCGCCGTGGGCTTTGCCCGCTCGTTCGATCGCGTTGGCGTGTTCTGTGACGTTGCCCTGTACGGCAACAACGCCGGCGATGGTGGTCATAGCCGGTATAAGAACGAAACGATGAAAAGTCCCACGTCAGACCGCGACGACGTTCAGGATCTGAACGAAGATCCCGAAGAGCACGCAGAAAACCATCACCGTTTTGGGATCGAACGTGATCGCGTTTCTGTCTTCTGCGTCGAAGTACCGAACGAGTCCGGCACTGCTCATCAGCCCGCCGCTGTTCTGTCCACTGCTCATAATTACGATCGGGTCACATCGGGACATAACTGTTTCGGCTCCGACCTCGCGGTTGGGTGCGAACGGGCCACGACTGGGAAACAGTTATACGCGACCCATCCATAGCCTCAGGTGAACGATGGCTGTAACTCTGAAAGACTTTTACGCGGACTGGTGTGGACCCTGTAAGACCCAAGACCCGATCCTCGAGGAGTTAGAGGACGACTGGGAGGACCGTTTCAGCGTCGAGAAGGTGAACGTCGACGAGGACCAAGAGACCGCAAACGAGTATCAGGTTCGCTCGCTCCCCACCCTGATCATCGAGAACGACGATGGCGTCGTCGAGCGGTTCGTGGGAGTTACCCAGCGCGACGACATCGAAACCGCGCTCGAGGAAGCCGGCGCGTAGATCGCGTTCGAACGACGTACTACTCGAACGTGACGCCGACCCCGTGGAGATCGTCGTTGTGGCTCGCGAGGTTGATCAGGAGCGGCGTCAGCGATTCGACCTCCGCGGCGTTTTCGAGCGATCCCGCCGAGAGCGAGCGAAGCCCGCAGATTCCTTCCGCGAGCAGGTGAACGATGTCGAGGGCGTCCTCGTCCTCACCGACGAGCAGCGTGTCCTCGTCCAACTCGATGTCGAGATTCGCGAGCTTGCCCGCCGACAGGCTGTGAAACGCACCGACAACGGGGACGCCCTCGGGAGCCACCTCGGCGACCATTTCCGTGACGCTCCCCGCTGACGGGCGGTTGTAATGCAGCCCCGCGTCGTCGCGTTTCATCCCGACGGCAGGGCTGACGAGCACGGTGTCGGAATCGAGGCGGTCGGCGATCGCCTCGACGGTATCCCGGATGTGGTATGGGGGAACCGCGAGGACGACCACGTCCGCGCGATCGGCGGCCATCGCGTTCTCGAAGCCCTTGATCGTCGTTTCCGTTCCTCGGCTCTCGAGCTCCGTTCCGTACTCTTCGGCTTTCGTTCGTGCTTTCTCGGGATCGCGCGAGCCGATGATGAGATCGTGGCCGGTGTCGTAGGCCCACCGCAGCGCAAGCCCTTCGCCGATGTCGCCCGTGCCGCCACAGAGTGCGATTCGCATACGGGAACTGACGACGGACGTACCCTAAAGATTCCGAGAGAGCGAGCGGAAGGGCCGGAAGGTTCATCATCTGTTTGTAGAAAAATACACATATGGATCATCCGGAGACCGTGAACGTACTCATCGAACGCGGGCGAACGCGCGCGACCGGGACGTGTCTTCCTCGATAGGGATGTCTTCCTGCTCGCGCCGACCCGTCACGAGCCGGTCGGACGGACCCTCGGCGCGTGGTCGAACCCCCTGTTATCTCCCCGAGGAGCTCGGTTTGTACGATCCCTTCGCCGTAAGCCGGTCCCGCCGCCGAATCCGTGCGCTCGTGTTTTTCGTCGATTCTCGCCCGTCAGCCCGCTGGTTCGATCAGTCACCCTCCGCTTCGACACGCACCACCAGCTCCTCAGCGCGGTCGGGTTCGATGAGCAGCCGGACCGTACCGTCACTCTCGTGGACGAGTAGGTCGTGCGCTGCAAGCCGTGGTAGATGGCACTCGTGAAGCTGTTCGATGATCGCCGACAGCGTCTCGTCCCCGCCGACCGTAAGAGAGAGCGCGAGCGACGAGAGACCGACCTCGCCACCGTGTTCGGCGAGATACGAGAGGATCTCCCGACGGCGGTCGTTCTGGAGAACGATCTCTGGGGCCCCGATCGACTTCTCGTCGTCGGAGCTCCGATCGTTGGCGATCATTGCCGTAACCAAAACAGTATTATCTTTCAGGACGGATAACGATCCCTGATAGTATCAGACATGACCAGAGAGAAATCTACGAGCGGCGAGTCGGTAAGGTAGTTCAGCGTTCAGCCCGACGAGCATCGATTATTTTTCGGTTTCGCTGGCAGCGACGTAGGTCTCGCCCTCGCGTTCGACGAGGTCGCGTTCGATCAGCAAATCGAGAGTCGGATAGAGCGAAAGGGCGGGCAGGGAGAGCGAACTGCGTAGCTCATTGAGGGTTGCCCCGGAGCCGGCCGCGAGAGCGAGATAAACCAGTTTGGTCTGTGTGGAGCGAAGCTCCGTCAGCCTGCCGATCTCGTGATCTGCGACCGGTTCCGGGGACGGCTCGTCCATCGACGGAGGCGTCATAGATCGATCGCCCCGTTCACGTCGATGACTTCGCCGGTGATATAGCTCGATACATCGCTCGAAAGAAACGCGACGATCCCGGCGATCTCCCGTACCTGTGCGAACCGACCGAGCGGGATCTCCTCACGGAGCGAGTCCTGGATGTCTTCGGGAATCGACTCGACCATCTCCGTGCGGGTGTAGCCGGGTGCAACGCAGTTCGCGGTCGTCCCCGTCCGAGCGAGTTCGAGCGCGAGCGAACGAGTGAGCCCGAAGAGTCCGCTTTTCGCGGCGGCGTAGTTCGCCTGCCCGTAGTGTCCCTGTTTTCCGATCACGCTCGATATGTTGATCAGGCGGCCCTCGTTCGCCCGACTGATATCGTCGTAGAAGATCTTGGTACAGTTGAACGCGCCACCGAGGTTGACCGCGAGAACCGTCTCCCACTCGTCCCACGTCATCTCCCGAAACGTCGTATCGAGCGTGATTCCCGCGTTGTTGACGAGGACATCGACCGATCCAACTGCGTCGTGGACCCGATCACGCATCCCTTCTACGTGATTGGGATCGCTCACGTCGGCCTGCACGGCGATGGCCGACCCGCCCACGTCCTCGATCGTGTCGACGACGTCGTAGGCGTCACCCTCCGAGGTACGGTAGTTCACGACGACGGTCGCGCCGCTTCGCCCCAGTTCCGTTGCGATACCACGACCGATACCTCGCGAGGCACCGGTCACCAGACAGGTTTGCTCCGATAGTTCCATTGTGTACTAGATGGCGAGAGAGCGGCCGCTCACGGTGGTAACGAGCCACTTCCACGGGCCGCTGACTCTCGCCGTACCACGAACGAATACGACCGGGTAAATAAGCACTGCCTTAAATGGTAGGCATACACAAGGGGAAAGATAATAGACAGATGAACAGACAGGTCGATCAACACGAGCCGAGCAGCTCCGGAACTCCGTTCACCG
Organism: Methanobacteriota archaeon; assembly: GCA_022561895.1. GTDB lineage: Archaea > Halobacteriota > Halobacteria > Halobacteriales > Halalkalicoccaceae > Halalkalicoccus. Next base: position 6,441 of record JADFQH010000081.1, read on the forward strand.
AATCGAGGACCGCCGTTGCACCCTCCGCCTCGTATTTCTGTCTTCCCTCCTCGCCCGTCAGCCCGCCAGTCAGGACACCGACCCCGTAGTAGGTGCGTCCGGGGTCGGTCTCCGCGGCGTTCCGTGCCGTTCGAATATCGTCCAGGGTATCGCCGACGAAGACGACCGATTCGCTCTCGAAGCGTTCGGCGAGGGTCACGAGCGCGCGCGGATGGGGTTTTCCCTCCTCCCAGTCGTCCATCGTAAACCGATTTTTCGGAGCGATATCAAGCCCGACTCGAGAGAGGGCGATCTCCGCTTCGGCGGCGGGCCTCCCAGTTAAAACGCCGACAGCGTAGTGTTCGATAAGCCACCCCCTCGTGCTCGCATCGAGTAGAATCGGTTCGTCGTGAATGAATCCCGAATGCTCGTTTGGAACGCTCTCCGGGATCTCGCCTTCGAGTTTGCGGTACAGCTCCTTGCCGAGATAGAGCCACTGAAACACCTCGCGCAGGCGATCAGGGTTCCACCGGCCGTCCACGCGATTGACCGCCTCCGCCGATAGCGCCGCCTCGACGACCGCCTCCGCGGCTACCAGACCGCCGCCGCGTTCCGCGATTCGGTCAGTGAACCCCTCGACGGAGTCGGGATACCCCTCCTGTCTGGCGAGCACGAACAGCGCCGCGGCGTAGGTGAGTTCCCAGTCGTTGTTGAACCCGCCGGCGTCCTTGAACGACTGAATTCCCGCCGTAGGGATGGTCGCATCATAGACCCGTTCGACGGAGTCGATAATCGCTCGCCGGTAGGAAGCCGCGACATCGACGAGCACACCGTCGATATCGAGGACGACGCAGTCTGCGTTCATACCCGAAGATGCTAGCGGAGGGGTTTGTGCCTACCGTTCGGCGACGCCACTGTCGGTCATGGGAGTGAGAACGTCGATACCATGGTTTGCTGGACAGCGTAACTCCGGCCCGTCTCGGCCGTAGCCGATACTGGGTTTACGATCGACGGTAGAACAGCGTCTCGTCCCGAAGCGTTTTTCGAGAAACCGGGACCGCGGGACCGTCCCCCCCGAGCGTCGTAAAAAGGAGATCCGCCCCGACCCAGCGAGCGAGATCTCGGGCGGGGCGGTGAAGCTCAGGGGGGCAGTTGAGCGCGTAGATCGCCTCGCAGTCGGCGTAGATCGAGCCGTCCGGATCGGTGATGTCGTCGAGAGCGAACTCGACTTTTGTAGGTACGTCCCGAGGATAGATATCGGTCGCGGTGAGCCGTGCTCCTCGGGCGACGAGCGCGCGGGCAACGTCGACCCGGCGGCCGATCCCGACTTCAACGAGCACGTCGTAGGCGGCAAGCTCGTCCACGAGTGTCTCGGAGGGAGTCGGTTTCATGGCCGTGATACTTATCATTCGGTACGCCATACCCCTTTTCATGCATGTCGATATCGTGCCGATCGGGGAGCTTTCTGCGGCGGTCAAACGGGAGGCCTCCTCGGGGTTACGGTCGGTGTACGACTGTGACGTGACCGTCCACGACGAACAGTCGATCCCCTCCGGCGCGTACGACGCAAACCGCAACCAACACCGCGCAGAGGAGTTCATCGAACTCGCTTCGCGGGTTGGAAGCGGCGAGAAGAACATCGCCATCACCGCAAAGGACCTCTTCTACCGGCGGCGAAACTACGTTTTCGGGCTCGCCTACTTGGACGGCAACGGGAGTGTGATCTCGACGTATCGCCTCCAGACATCGAGCGATGGAGGGTTTTCCGAAAAAAGCGCAAGCGAGATCTTCGGCGATCGAGTCAGGAAGGAAGTCGTCCACGAGATCGGCCACACCCTCGGACTCGAACACTGCGACAACAACCGCTGTGTGATGAACTTCTCGCCCACGGTTCGGGAAGTCGACATCAAAGAGCAGAACCTCTGTGGAACCTGTCAGCGTCACGTTCTTTGAGTATGCGAGCCAAGGGTTGATAATCGGCGATGGCGAAGATGGGGTATGATATCCGAGGAAACCGCGGAGGAGCTAGAGTCGGCCTGTCGGACGACCGTCGGCGACGAACTACGTAGCATCACCTACTTTACCCCCGAGGAGTACGACCACCTCTACCTGCGCGAGGATTTAGAGCGCGGCAACGATCCCGAGGCCTTCGTCGAGAACGAGCGGAGTGGGTTCGCCTCCCAGCGAACCTACGAATGGTCCGAACTCGGTGCGTACGAGTATACGATCCGCGTCTTCGAGTTCGGCCACCTCGTGCGCGTGATCGGCGACGAAGAGGGAGTCTACGTGACAACCGGTGATCTGACGATGGATCGTTTCGGTGAGCTTACAGAGGCGATCCACAGCATACTACGGGCGGACTAACGCGAACACCAGCCCCCATCGACGTTCAGGCACGCACCCGTAACGTAGGCCGCGGCATCACTCGAAAGAAAGACCACGGGTGCGGCGATCTCTTCGGGCTCGGCAAAGCGTTCGAGGGGCGTTCGCGAGAGCAACGACTCTCGAAGGCTCTCGTTTTCCATCGCTTCTTCGGTCAGCTCCGTCGCGACGTAGCCCGGTGCGATCGCGTTCACCCGAGTGGTGGGAGCCCAGTCGATCGCCATGCTCTTCGTAAGGCCCACCAAACCGTGTTTCGAGGCGACGTAGGGATGCTGGCGCGGCAGTCCAACCACGCCGCCGACGCTCGCGACGTTGACGACCGACGCTAACTCGTGCTCGCCTGCGACCTTCGTACAGAGAAACGCACCCCGAAGATTCACGTCCAGCGTCCGATCGTAGCCCGCCATCTCGATGGCTTCGGGTTTGCCGAGTGCGTCCTCGGGGTTGATTCCCGCGTTGTTGACGAGAATATCGACGTGACCGAGATCTTCCTCAACTCGATCGAACAGCGCTCTAACTCCCGTCTCATCGGTAACATCGGTCGGCTGAAGCAGGGTCTCCCCTCCTCGCTGCTCGATCTCGCCCACGACGGTTTCGAGTGCGTCTTCCGAGCGTGCGGCGGGAACCACATCCGCGCCGGCTTCCGCAAGCGAGAGGGCGATCGCGCGGCCGATCCCGCGGCTCGCACCGGTGACGACGGCGATTCTGTTCGAGCAGTCGAACGCGTCGAGAACGGACATGGCCAAGGCTGTGTGCGGGAGTGTCTTATACTGTCGGTTGTCCCTATCGGAAACGCTCGCTGTATCGTCGAACGAGCAACAAAACAGCGTCAGCGTTCGTCGAGCGCGCGATGATCGGGTCTGTCGGGATCGAGCGTACCGTGGGCATCGAGTTCGTGTGCACTGAGCCGGCGTACCAGGTCGGCCCGGTTGGTCGTTGCGAAGTACGTCGCACACTGCGTGCATTTGTCGGTGTATAGCTGCGTTCGGGCAGTGGATTTCCGTGTCATGGGTGTCTCGAAATTAAGCAGCACGGTGCTCAGCGAGGGCGACACTATCGGTTGGAGGTGGTCTCTGCACTGAAGAGTTGAGGACTGTCGTGAATCAGTCGCTCGCCTTATCAGGGAAGCACGTTATTACGGGTTCGTTCTTCCCGATTCGAACTGTTGAACGCCACGGAAACTACGGGTAAACGTTCGAGGAGGTCACACGGAGGGTGGCGATATCCGAAGACGAATCACCGCATAGAGAGCTGTGCGATGGTCATGAGTGACACGGTGACTCCGAACAGTCCGAGCAAGGCCAGTCGGGTTACGGTTCGAACGTCGCCGTCAGCAAAGGGAATCGCGGCGAATCCAGCGATCCCAACGACTGCGAGGACGACCGCGAGAACTCGGTCGTCCTTCGGATCGTACTCGATGTTTGCAAGTCTGACCCACGGATTGTCCGCCGGCGAGTCGCTGATTTCTACGAACCGCCGCTCGATTCCCTCGTCTGTGCGAACAGCAGCGATCCATACGCTCCGATAGCCCGTCATAAGGGCTGTTGTAGTCCTTTAGCGCCGATCGCTGACCCGTGCGAGCAATCAGCGGTAAACCGTTACAACAGCCCTTATCAGTATAGCTCCGATCAGTCCACCGACAACGAGTCCACTGACGAAGTTTTCGCTCCCACCAAGCGCCGCTATCCCGAAGCCGAATCCGAACGTTGGGACGAAAAACAAAACGAAACTCTCCAACAGATCCACGATCGGCGCTGGCATTTCTTTCCGATCGTCGTGCGATTTCACTGTTCGTCAGAAACTACTACAACACCTCATA
>JADFQH010000389.1:0-731 GCA_022561895.1 Methanobacteriota archaeon
CGCGGAGTACGCCGCAGAGGACGTACACGGACTCTCCTATGGCTACACCTATCTCGGGATGTTCGGCTTCGGCGCGGGCGGGGCGGCGCTCGCCGGTGGGCTGTTGACCTACTTCAACGCCGCGGCATTGCTCGGGACCCTCGGAGCAATTGCGTTCGTGGCCGCGGGTCTCGTCGTGGTCGTTCTCAAGATACGGTAACTCCCCAGAGAGACGTTCCTTCATAGGGCGGTTGTATACTGTCGGACAGAACGGTTGATAGATTCGCCGAAGCCCGTTCCCGGCGTCAAACTATCAAAGCCTCTGTCCGACAGTATAACTGTTTACCGCTGATCGCCGACCTGTACGGGCGATCAGCGGTAAGAGACGACAACCGTCCTTATCAAGCGACCCGATTTGTGAGTTCCTCGCCCGAGAGAAACCGTCGGACGTTCTCTTTCACTAACTCGGCAATATCGAGATGGTATCGATTGGTCGCAGAGCCCTTGTGCGGGCTGATGATGACCTCCTCGAACGTCCACAACGGCGACTGCTCGGGAAGGGGTTCGGTTTCAAAGACATCCAACCCCGCGCCTGCGATCTCGCCGGATTCGAGCGCGCTCACGAGCGCATCTTCATCGACGATCGGCCCGCGCGCGACGTTTATCAGGTAGGAATCCTCGCGCATTGTTTCGAACTCCTCGTGGGAGAACAGCCCGTCGGTGTCTTCGGTGTGCGGGAGGGTGATAGCGAC
>JADFQH010000389.1:741-2106 GCA_022561895.1 Methanobacteriota archaeon
TGAAGCTCGTCGGGATCGTAGATCGTCGAGACACCGGGAACCGGATCGTCCGATCGACGCACGCCGATTACCTCCATCCCGAGGGCGGCGGCGCGCTCGGCGATCCCCGCGCCGATGGTTCCCAGCCCGAGCACACAGATCGTCTCGTTTTCGACCGTAAAGGGGCGCTCGTAGTCGGGGGTATACCACTGCGTCGCGTTCTGGTGATCGCGGTAGGTGTGGAGCAGACGGGCGAACGAGAGCATATAGCCGACCGCGACTTCGCCGACGGTCGCGCCATGGATGCCCGTGCTGTTAGTTAGCGGGATGCCCGCCTCGGCATACCGTTCAGTATTGAAGGCATCGTAGCCCGCACGCGCGCAGTGAACCCACCCTGCATCGAGAAACTCCGGGCGTGGGACGTAGGTGACGACGGCGTCTGTTTTTGTAAACTGCTCGCCGTCGCCGACGAGTTCTACAGGGATATCGAGATCGTCGAACGCCTCGACGAACGCTCGTTTCGGAATCACGCTTTCGACCGATTCGTGAACGTACAGCCCTTCGAGGTCGGATACAACCATGCCCCTGACTGTATCTCATCCGAGATTGAAGCTTTCGGAAGCGGTGGACGAAACGTCGTTGAACCTCATGATCTGCCGTGTTGAAATCACCCCTTAGCTCAGACAGAATTGGTAACTCTTATCACATCGTCCGATAGCATATGGAGTAGTCACCAAACGGTGGATAGATCATGGACGTAAACGAAGCAATCGCTGAGACGCTGAGAGAGGAGGGTGTAGAGTACTTATTCGGCTTCCCGAGCAACCCGCTGTTCGACACCGACTCGGCAAAGGAGGCGGGGGTCCGGCCGATCATCACGAGACAGGAGCGCACGGCGGTCCATATGGCCGACGCGGTCGGTCGGCTAACGTCGGGCGACCGAGTTGGGGCCTTTGCCTGCCAGCACGGACCGGGCACGGAGAACTCCATCGGCGGCGTGGCACAGGCCTACGGGGAATCCGCGCCGATCGTCGCCATTCCAGCGGGATACGATCTGGCGAAGACGGATGTCGATCCGAAGTTCAACTCGCTGGTCGCCTACCAATCGGTGAGCAAGTCCTGCGAACAGCTCGCCGATCCCGAAGCAGTGGGCGAGACGATGCGCCGGGCGTTCGCTTCGGCGCGAAACGGCAGACCTCGCCCTTCGGTCGTCGAGGTTCCAAAGGACGTCTTCTATACGGATCTCGAAGAAGAGTTCGAGTACACACCCTCGAAGGCACGCCGTTCAGGGCCGGATCCGGCGGATGTCGAGACGGCTGCGGAGATGCTGGTCGAAGCCGAACGACCGGTGATCTTCGCCGGGCAGGGCGTCCACTACGCGAAGGG
>JADFQH010000082.1:0-309 GCA_022561895.1 Methanobacteriota archaeon
TCCGCGAATTTGGACAGCGAGTCGATCAGTTTCTGAGAGCGGAAAAATGGGAACGTAAGAGATTCTGGCGAGTAGTTACGCAAGACTTCGGAAGGAATCTCAATAGAAGATTCTCCCAACTCGGAAAGTATCGATAGATCTCCTTTAGCGAACCCTCCATTCACCGTTTCGGTTGATCCGCTATTCTTGAATATACCGATTGCAAACTTATATTGACCGTGCAGACCGCAAATATTCCACTATTCTCGAATTGGACAAAATGAGCTAAATCTGCTTCGTCTATCAGGTATTTCCGCAGATCCTTCGCGG
>JADFQH010000082.1:325-8933 GCA_022561895.1 Methanobacteriota archaeon
CATGATTTGCGCCACATACGACTTTTCTTTGGCTAGTTGAGTAACCCGTTCAAAGAACAACAACGAAAGATCAGATTCAGTAGCAACCGTCTGACCGCCCACCGTTGGCTTCTGCATTACATATTGGCTTGAGGCGTTATAGTAGTCCGAACGGATCTGCATATTCCGTTGGAATTTTTCCCACTCTGCGGCAATCTCAGGGTCTTCAAGGAGCTCCTCCTGTTTTTCATCCTTTTCTCTCGGAGGTCTGGTGCGGAAATGTACGTCATACCTCCAGAAGAAATGATTACGATCCACCGTAAGTACGTCCCACGGCGGATTTCCTACAACAGCGTCGAACCCGCCGTCCGCGTACACGCTCGCAAACTCCAAGACCCAGTGAAACGGCTCGAACTCCCGAACCCGCTCTAAATCGATCTCCTCCACACCCGCCTCCCGAAAGTCCTCTAGAACCTTTCCATCGAGGTCCACCCGGTACTCCTCCAACAGATCCTCGGCCTTTCTGAGATACCGCTGTGCCTCCTCGGTCGTCGTCGCGTGTTTGTGCTTCGAAACTTTCGAGATGATATCCCCGTAGCGCTTTCGCACGCTGTCGGGTCCCCACGCGGTGAGGCGGGCCTGCTCGCCGTCCCCACCGGTTTCCATCAACTCGGTAAAACCGATCAGGCTGTTGCCCTGCCGGACGTTGAACACAACATTGGGTAAGGCTAACTCGTCCTCGTCGTACTCGTCCACCGAGTCGGGATTGACCTCGGCGATGATCGAGAGCCACAGGCGAAGTTTGGCGATTTCGACCGCTGGCTCGACGATATCCACCCCGTAGATGTTCTCGATCACCGTTTGCTTGTGTAGCTCCCACTCCTCAGGAATCTCCTCGTGACCTTCGTAGAGCGCCTTGCGGATCGCAACGATCTCCGCCTGCACGGAAGTGAGAAAGTGGCCGCTCCCGCAGGCGGGGTCGAGCGCCCGAAAGCCCTCTATTTCGGCAAGGAGCGAGTCGGTGACATCGGTGTTGGAATCGGGCACGGCCTCGATCAGATCATACACATCCTCGTAGTCGGCCATCTCCTCGGTCCAGCCCCACTGTTCGATCATCACCGCCGCAAAGCGCTCGCACAGCGCAGGACGAACGGTCTCCTCCGCACAGAATCGGGTGATCTCGTCGGGCGTATAGTAGGCTCCAAGCTCCTTTTTCTGGTCGCCAGCATCCCCGGTGATGTGGTTGATGGTCTTCTCGAAGACGTTGCCGAGTACGGAGGGATCGAGATCCGTGGGTCCGCCATCAGCCGAGAAACTGTATCTCTCAAGCAGATCAATGATCGATTCGAGAACGCTGTCGCGCACGTCGAACTCCCGGTCGTCGAACCCGCGCTCGCCGCTTTCGACGGGGCGAAACAGACCACCGTTCAAGTAGGGCACGCCCTCATAGAGGGAAATTCCCCTGACTCGTTCGGGCCGGTCGCTCGGGCGCTCGTCCAGCACGCCGAAAAACAGCGGCTCCAGAAAGGTTTTGTACAGCCCTTCGAGATGCATCCCACCCTCGTGGGCCTCCCGAAGACTTCCCAAGAGATCGGGATCGACCAGTCGTTTGTCCTCCAAGAACTTGATGAACACGAGGCGATTCATCAACTCGACGGCAAACAGGCGCACGTCGTCGCCGGTCGCCTCGGTGGGGGCGACGATCCCCTCGCCGATCAGCGAGCGTGCGCGTGGCTCTTCGCCCTCACCCGCCCCGATTCCGATTCCGAACACCAGTCGGGCGTAATCATCGTAAAACTCGTCGGTGATCGCCTGTTTCGTCTCCTTGATGACCCGTTGCGCGTTGCCCGCAATCGAGAGGAAGTTTTCGTACTCAAAAGTCCTCAAAAAGGCCTCAAGAATGGCCCGTTCCTCGCTTTCGAGCCACGATTCGATTCCGCCGCCCTCACCGGTCAGGCTCTCGAACACCCGCGCAAAAACCGGCTGGAGATCGACCTCGGCGATGGTGTCGTGGCTGTAGGTGTCCCGGTCGTACTTCGTGAGCACCCAGCGCATCCCATCGGTAGCGATCCCGATGCTGGATTCGAACTTGTCCTTTTCGAGCCAGTCTTTGACCTGTCCCAGTCCGTGTTTGGACTGATCGAGGCGTTTTCCCAGTGGCTCGGCCTCGATCAACAGTCGCTCGGAGTCGATCCCCTCGTACTCGCGCAGCGACACCGCATAATCGGCCTGCTGGCCCCGATCTCCCGAAAGATCGCCCACCTCGTGTGAGAAGGTGGGGTACGAGAGGAGATCGAACAACGGCTCGATAACCACCTGTTGGGTGAGTGGTTCGGGATCGCTTCGCTCGACGGAATCGCGTTCCGTGAGGATCTCTTTGCCGGGTGGACTCCGAAAGAGGGTTTCGAGCCGGTCGTCGTCGCCGATCGCTCCCCGGAACCTCCTGACGATCTCCTCGATCTCGATAGCGAGTTCCCCGACTGCCCCCGACTCGACCCGTGTCTCGAACTCCTCGACGACGAACTCGGTCCCGACGGTCGCTGCGGGCTGGGTTCCTACACTCATCTGATCCGGGCGACCTCGTAGATACCGATACACTCCACCCGTGACATATAAAATCACCGTAACCGACGCTGGAACCTACTTGGCGGCGACCTTCCCTTCGAAAAACATGACCTATGGGAGCAATCGTCATCAAATCGACCGCACCGACCGCCTCGCTCCCCGAGACCTCCATCGCGGGAACCGCCGCCGATCGAGTGATCGCCCGCGTAGTTTTATGCGTACCGATCGCAAAGCCCGGACATGCTTCACGCCGAAGGCCCGCTACTCTCGATCGACCTCACCGAGCACAGTCACGACACCGAAAACATAGACGAGGTCCTCGAAACCTTCATCGGTGGCCGAGGCGTCGCCACCGCGCTGGCTCACGAGCGGATCCCCTCCGACGCCGACCCGCTCGGAACCGACAATCGCCTCTACTTTGCGACCGGCCCGCTCCAAGCGAGCCAGATGAGCTACACGGGCCGGACGAACGCAACGGCGCTCTCACCGCTTACGAACGGACTCGCCTCCTCGAACGCGGGCGGATTCGTCTCCCGAAACCTCGCCGCGACGGGCTACAGCGCGATCGAACTCGTGGGAGAGAGCGACGAACCGCTCGTGATTCATATCACGGACAAGGGAGTCGAGTTCGAACCAGTACCGGATCTCGAAGGCGCGCTCGTTTCGGAGGTTACCGAGCATATCGAGGAAAAACGCGATCTTACCGAGGAGAACGCCGTCGCCATCGGTCCCGCGGGCGAAAATTTGGTGAGGTTCGCCTCGATCATGACCACCGAATCGCGCGCCTTTGGCCGCGGTGGTCTGGGGGCGGTGATGGGGAAAAAGAACATCAAGGCGATCACCTTCGAGGGCGATTCACATCCCGAAATCGAGATCCCCGACATCGCAAACGACGTCCACCGCGAGGCCGCCACCTCCGATCATATCATGAAGCGCCAAGGAACGACTTCCGTGACTGATCTCGCAAACGAGGTCAACGGCCTTCCCACTCGATACTTCTCCGAACAACGCTTCGAAGGTGCAGAGGGGATCAACGGGGATCGCGTCGAGGAGAAGAAGTTTAAAAAGGGAACCTGTTCTGCGTGTGCCTTTGCCTGCAAGCTCCCGACGAAGGACGAGGAGCGCGGCGTCGAAACGGAGGGACCGGAGTTCGAGACGGTGATGGCCTTCGGCTCGAACTGCGCCATCGATGACATCGTGGACGTGATGCAGTCGAACGAGCTCTGTGATGAGTTCGGCATGGACACCATCTCGTGTGGAAATACTGTGGCTGCGTATCTCGCGAGCGAGGACGCCTTTGGTGATGCCGAACTGATCCACGAAACGGTCGAAAAGATCGCCCGTAGGGAGGGTGTTGGCGATACGCTCGCGGAAGGAATCTCCCGCGCACACGAGGAGCTCGGCGTCGGGAACTGGACGGTAAAGAGCCTCTCGTTTGCGGGCCACGAGGGCCGAACCCTCAATGGACAAGCCCTCGCCTACGCCGTCTCGAACCGCGGGGCCGATCATATGTACTCGACCTTCTATGCGTGGGAGTACCCGCTCGTCGGCAACGAGGAGGCATACCCACAAGAAGGGTTCGAGGGCAAGCCTGAGGCGATCGCAGAACAGGAAAACGCCCGCGCACTCGAAGACTGCGGCATCGTCTGTCGGTTTTCGAGAGGTGTGATGAACCCCGATAGGTATGAAAAGCTCTTTTCGGCGGAGTACGACGAACTCCTCGATGTCGGTTCGCGTGTGGTCGAACTCGAACGGGAGTTCAACAACCAGCGCGGGTTTGACCGGACCGACGACACACTTCCGTACGTCGAACAGCTAGATGGGTTCGACGAGGCTCTTTCGGAGTATTATGAGATACGGGGCTGGAACGACGACGGGACGGTATCGGGAGCCGTTTCCGCCGACGACTGAACACCCCGCACGCAATCACGCTCGAACACAATCTCGCTTTCACCTCAGTAACTGAACCTTGGTAACAATTGACGAACGGTGAAGTGTCCTTCCAGCGTACTGCCTGCTATGTCCACTCGATCTATAGCGATCGAACAACCGGCTGATTCCGAATCGCTTCGGACGGTGCTTGCGAAGGCGAACGAGGAAAAAACCGGTGACGAACTCGCAGGCATTGCAGCCGAGTCCGATAGGGAGCGAGTCGCCGCAAAGCGAGCGCTCGCGGGGACGACCCTCGAAACAGTACGAGAAAACCCTGTGGTCCCCTACGAAGACGACGAAGTCACCCGCGCGATTCAAGAGGCGGTGCGCGAACCCGTCTACGAACGAATAAAGGATTGGACCGTCTCGGATCTCCGGGAGTTTCTCGTTGATTCTGAAACCAAGGATCGGGAGATCCGCGCGATTCGCTCGGGGCTGACGAGCGAGATGATCGCCGCGGTCACGAAGCTCATGTCGAATCTCGACCTCGCGCTCGCTACATCGAAAATGACGGTCACCGCCCGGTGTAACACTACTGTAGGACATACGGGAACCCTCTCGTTTCGCCTCCAACCCAACGATCCGTCCGATGACATCGAGAACATCCTCGACTCGACCCGCGAGGGACTCTCGTATGGCGTGGGCGACGCCGTCATCGGAATCAACCCCGTGAACGACGACGTGACGAGTACAACTAGAATTCTGGAGGCGACCCACGAGTTCATCGAGGAGTGGGAAATCCCTACACAAAACTGCTGTCTCGCGCACGTCACGACCCAGATGGACGCAGTTCGTGAAGGAGCGCCCGCCGACTTGGTCTTCCAGAGCCTCGCCGGAACCGAGCGCGGCAACGAGGAGTTCGGCGTGGATATCGAACTGCTGGACGAGGCCTACGAACTCGCAAGACGCCGGTGTGTCTCGACGGGACCGAACGTGATGTACTTCGAGACCGGGCAGGGTTCCGAACTCTCAGGCGACGCTCATTACGATGTCGATCAGCTCACGCTCGAAGCGCGCTGTTACGGTCTCGCCGCCCGCTACGATCCTTTTCTGGTGAACACGGTCGTCGGCTTCATCGGTCCCGAGTACCTGTATGACGGAAAACAGATCATTCGCGCCGGTCTCGAAGACGTGTTCATGGGCAAGCTCCACGGGATTCCGATGGGGATCGACGCCTGCTATACGAATCACAGTCAGGCCGACCAGAACGACATCGAGAATCTTCTCGTACTACTCGCGGCGGCCGGCGCGAACTTCTTCATTACTGTTCCGATGGGCGATGATGTAATGTTGAACTACCAGTCGGCGAGCTACCACGATGCGGCGGCGCTGTGGGAGCTGTTCGATCTCGACCCCGCGCCCGCGTTCGATGACTGGCTCGAAGCGCAGGGAATCCGAGAGAACGGCAAGCTGACCGATCGGGCGGGCGAGATGGGGATCTTCAGATGAGCCGCGAAGAGGAGAATCCGGCGGACGAAACGGGAGAACCGAAAACCACGGCTCGCCTCGGCGTCGGCCGAGCGGGTCATCGACCCCGAACCGAGACCCTGCTCGACTTTCGCGCCGACCACGGAACCGCCCGCGACGCGGTTCTTACCCGAGTTGATGAAGCCCTGATCGCGGATCGAGAGTTCGTAGCGATTAGCACGCTCGTCGCCGACAAGGAGGAGTATCTCGCTCGGCCGGACCGCGCGCGCGAGATCTCGGAGGAGACGACCGCCCGACTCAGAGAGGAGTGCAAGCAGGACCCGGAGGTCCAGCTCATCGTCAGCGACGGCCTTAGCTCGACGGCCGTCGAAAAGAACGTTCCCGAACTCCTTCCCATCCTCTTTGACGGACTCGAAGCGCGAGATCTCGACGTCGGAACCCCAATATTCGTCGAGTACGGCCGGGTGGACGTGATGGACGCGATCGGCGAGGATCTGGGGGCGAGCTGCTGTGTCCACCTGATCGGCGAACGGCCGGGGCTGGCCACCGCAGAAAGCTTGAGTGCGTATCTCGTCTACGACCCGAAACGGGGAACGCCGACCTCGAAGAAGTCGGTGATATCGAACATCCATTCGAACGGGCTGCCGCCGGTCGAGGCCGGGGCGCAGGTTGCTGACCTTGTTTTCGAGATGTGCGAGAAGCGAGCGAGCGGGATTTCACTCAGAGAGGACGACCGCGAGTTCCGGGCATGAGCGAGCGTTTTTCAAGTGTTGGTATCGACATTGGGACGACGACCACCCAGACGGTCGTGAGCGAGTTAACTGTAGAAAAACGGACGAACGGTGTACCGAAGCTCGACATCGTCGAGCGAACGGTGTGCTACCGGGGCGAAATCCACGAGACGCCGCTTTCGAATCCCGAGACTGTCGACGCGGCGGCGGTGGTCGCTCTTGTCGAGGGGGACCTCGAAGACGCGGGAGTTCACGAGATCGATACCGGCGCGGTCATCGTCACCGGGGAGACGGCGCGAACGCGAAACGCCGAGGCGGTCGCTCACGAGCTCGCTGAAACGGTCGGCGAGTTCGTCGCTGCGACCGCTGGTGCGGCCCTAGAGGCAGTGCTCGCGGGCAGAGGCTCGGGGACGGCGGCGCGGGCGGCCACCGAAAGAACAACGATTATGAACGTCGATATCGGCGGTGGGACGACGAACGCCGCGGTGTTCGAGGGGAATACGGTTCGAGAGACCCGGTGTCTCGATGTCGGCGGGCGAGCCGTCCGGTTTGCGGACGACGGTACGGTTATCGAGATATCCGGACCGGGCAGAACGCTCGCCGACGCTGCCGGTGTGGCCGTCGAACCGGGTAAAGTAGTTGAAAATGCTGAACGACGACGCCTCGCTGCGACGATGGCCGACTGTATCGTGGACCTCCTTCGTGGCCCACCGTTCGATTCGCTGACGCGGGAACTGACCATCGGCGACCTTCCTGAAAAAGCCGTGAGCGACGACGCCGTCTACCTGACGGGCGGGGTCGGCAAACTCGTCGGCGAGGACGCCGAACCACTTCGCTACGGGGATATGGGCGTCGATCTCGCGGCGGCGCTTCGCGAGCGGATCGAGGGCTGGGAGACGGCGATTCCAGAAGAGGATATCCGGGCGACCGTGATCGGCGCGGGCGCGTATACGACGACGCTCAGCGGGAGCACGGTCGCCATCGATGAACAACTCCTGCCACGGCGGAACCTCCCGGTCGTCGCGGTTTCGGGCGACTCGACATTCTACGAGGCTGTGAGTACGGCACGAGAACTGTACACCGAAAGCGGCGAGTTCGCCCTGTTCGTCGCGGAGATCGGTTCGCTCACGTACGACCGAATCACGACAGTAGCAAAAGCGATTGCCGACGCATACGAACCGGTTCCCGAGTCCCTCCCGATTATCATCCTGACGCGCCAGAACTGCGGGAAGGCGCTGGGTCGGACGATCGAAAACCGCGTCGAGAACCCGGTGGCGGTGCTCGACGAACTTGACGTCGCTTGCGGCGACTACGTCGATATCGGGAAACCACTGCGAAACGGCGAGACCGTTCCCGTGACGATAAAAACGCTCGCGTTCGGGCACTAGGTTCCATCACCATTGTTTTTGTAGTTCGTCTTCAATGAGCGGGGTATGGCACTCGATTACGACGAGGAGGTAGCGGAGTTCGAATGGGAGATTCCTGATGACTACAACTTACCGCAAGTAATCGCCGGTCACGCCGAGGAGTTCGAAGACCGGGTCGCGGTGAGCTTTATCAGCGCATCGGGTGGGCGAAATGACCGTACCTACGGCGAGTACCACGAGGACATGAACCGGTTTGCGAACGCACTTTCGGATCTCAGGGTCGAAAAGGGGGATCGGGTGATGCACCTCCTACCCCGGCATCCCGACGTGTTTTCGGTCCAACTGGGCGCGCTCGCGGCGGGCGCGGTGGTCGTTCCCTGCTCTGCGATGCTCAAATCAAAGGATATCGCGTTTCGCGCAGAGGACTGCGAAGCGAGCACGATCGTCTGTCACGAGTCACTGATCGAGATGGTCGAACCCGTCATAGAGGAGACTCCCTTGGAGCGGGTGATCGTCCTCGGGGGCGCGCGCCGTCTGGACGACCCCGGTCGCGGTCAGCGCCTTGTCGGCCGCGCTCAGCCGATCGCTGTACAGATAGACTTGGCC
>JADFQH010000082.1:8943-10525 GCA_022561895.1 Methanobacteriota archaeon
ACGACCCGAAGGATGGTACGAGTACGCCGAGCTGGTGGCGGAGTCCTCGGAAGAGTTCGACGGACCCGTACTCACGAGCGAGGATCCGATGACGATCAACTACACCTCCGGGACGACGGGAAACCCGAAACCCGTCCTACACAAACACCGCTGGATGTACTGTTTCAACCGCATCAATGGAACATACTGGTGGGGAGTTAATGAAGAAACGGATCTCGACGAGGAGCTACTCTGGGCGACGACTGGCACTGGGTGGGCCAAATGGTTCTGGAGTCCCGTCGGGGTGGCGCTCACCTCGGGAGCCACCCAGCTCCTTTATGATGGCGAGTTCGATCCCGACAGGTTCCTCTCGCTGATCGAACAGGAGGGCGTCACGAAGCTCTGTGCGGTTCCCACTCAGTACCGGATGTTCACCCAGACCAGTTTGGAAGAGTACGAAGACATCGAGCTGACGGACGCGCTCTCGGCCGGGGAGCCACTGAACCGGGAACCGATCGAGGAGATCGAGGAAGCTTTTGATGTCACCCCACGAGACGGCTACGGCCAGACTGAAACTGTGGCGCTCGTTACGAACTACCCCGGAATCGAGGTCAAGCCGGGTAGTATGGGCAAACCCGCGCCGGGAATGGGAACGACGATCATCGACACCCAGGAGGAAACCGAGGTCGAGGAGGGAGAGATCGGCGAGATCGCCGTGCCGATCGAGTGTCCGGGGATCTTCGATGGCTACTACGAGAAACCGGATCTCGACGAGCGGACGTTCCATGGGGAGTTCTATCGCACCGGCGATCTCGGGAGCAGGGACGAGGACGAGTATATCTTCTTCGAGGGCCGGGCGGACGACATCATCATCTCTGCGGGCTACCGGATCGGCCCGTTCGAGGTCGAGGACGCGCTGGTAAGTCACGAGGCCGTTGCGGAGGCGGCAGCGGTCGCAAGCCCCCACGAGGAGCGAACGAACGTCGTCAAAGCCTACATCGTTCTCGCCGAAGGCCATGAGGGAAGCGAGGAACTCGAAGCGGAGATCAAGGAGTTCACGAAAGAGGAGACCGCGCCCTACAAATATCCTCGACGAGTCGAGTTCGTTTCCGAGCTACCCAAAACGTCGAGTGGGAAGATCCGCCGGATCGAACTCAGGGAGGAAGAACAGGCGCAGTTCGGGGAGTAGATTCGGTCTTCGATAGAGAACTATGTTCAGCCATCAAGTCAGCTATACTCTCCCGAAGTAGATTTATTGAGCTTCAGCGAGAACAGTGAGCATGGTCGGAGACGCTCCTGGCATCGAAGCATGGAAAGAACAGACGAGCGCGTTCGATCGGGTTCGATCGGTCGCGGGCAGCGTCTCGAAGCCCCGGTCAGCGTCGTATATCGCGACCGAAGCATACGTTGCGGAGAACACGGCTCGGAACCACCTCGAACGCCTCGTGGAGATGAACGTCCTGCTCGAAAGCGAGAAGGGAGGAACGAGTATGTATTCGCCCGACCCGCTCCATATACGGATGCAGACGCTCCGGGACCTCCTTGATACCTACGACCACGACGACCTCATTCGGCTGAAGACCGATTTACAGGAGCGAATCGA
>JADFQH010000083.1 GCA_022561895.1 Methanobacteriota archaeon
CGGCAGGAACGTTAGAGATATAGTCGTCGTTGAAAGTCACGGCACACTCGCGCTGGGGATTCGCGGCCAGCGCTCCCGGCGCTGGCCGCAGCGTGCAGGCGGTCTGCAACCAGTTTCAACGACTACTATACGTGTCCTTGACCGTATTCGCGAGCATCGAATCGGGATCGGGTACCAGATAGACGACGACGAACGGTTCATCGATCGGATCGAGGACGAAGATCTCGTAGGGTTCCGGGTCGAAATCCGCGAGTCGGTCGATCAGCGGTTCCAAGGGGAGGCTTCCGTTCCGAAGCTCCTCCCACATATCGCGTGCGCCCGGCTGCTCGGCGAAGACGTAGACCGCTCCATTCGGCTGGTTGTCGGTGCTGTAGGTCGTCTCGCCGAGCAGCCCCTCGCCCTGCATTCTAGCTTCTCGACAGAGCTCGCGGGCGACCTCGAACAAGTCAGTCACCTCCTCTCGAAAGTGGATCCGGGTTTCTTCGAGCACCTCACACTCGCGGATTCGGGCGTCGCCTGCGTCCCATTCGACAGTTGCTTCGATCAGATACCCCGCTTCGAGATCGCCGCCGGTCGCGGCGATCGTCTCCGTCGTCTCGCGGTCAACGAGCAGCCACTCCCCGTGCGGATCGGCGAGCACCCTGAACGTCCCGCTCGTCGTCGGCTGCATACCCGAGCTACTCCCGAGAGCGGGATAAACCGACCGAAAGACTGAGACGGGGCGCGCGTCCACACTCCGCATGAAGCAGTCGACGTTCGTCAAATGGGGGCTGCTCTCTTTCGGACTCGTCTTGCTCACGTTCGTGATCCGCGGATCCACTCGATTGGTTCTCGGCGATCGGGTCGCTGTGATCCTCTCTGCGCCGATCGCGCTCGGCGCGCTTGCGCTGCTCGTCGTTCTCTTTGCGACCGCCGTCCTCTCCGTGACCGGAATTCGTCCCATGAAACGGGATATCGACGAGCGTTAGTATCAGGACACCGTCTTATCGGCATGGAACGAGTCGGCGCGGCGCTCGGCGGGCTCGCCTTCATGATTCTTATCCTCGGCGGATTCGTGGCCATCCGCGTCCTGACTCGGCTCTTTTATTCCGTCGTGCTCTTCATCGAAACCCTCTCACTTCTCGCGTTCGCGCTCCTCATCGGCTACGTCGTCTACCGGGTTCTCTTGGGAACCTCCGACGACCCACGTCGATCGCACTAATTCTCGCTCGTCTCGCACTCGACGCACCACTCGCTTTCCCCCTCTTCGCCCAGCGCCTCGTAAAACTCGCGCAGTCCCCGTGATTCCGTGGTCGAGGTAACGTGTAGCTCGACGCGATCCTCGTAGCCAACTACTCGGAAAACGGTCCCGAGATCGCGGTCGTGAACCAGGTAGACGGGCGAGGGGAGATCGAACCAGTCGCCCGCAGTGTAGCGCTCGCGTGCAAGCACCCGTTCGAGACGCCCGCCGACGGAGCCGTCCGTGGGAGTGAGCGAGAAGACCGTCCCGCCGGTCCGGGTGATACCTCCCTTCGAGTAGTCGGACTCGGGATGGACGGGGATCTCGAACGACGGATCGCCGCTCATAGGGCGGAAACGCCGGCAGTCGCCTTCAATCTGCTGGCCGCTGTCATTTTCTCGCGATATTTTTGTAAGAACTCAACAGTTAGAGATACGTCACTCCCAGCGACATCCAACTATGGATAATGGATAACAACAACCAAACGAGAACACGGAATCTGAGCCGTCGGGGGTTCTTAGGCGGGGTAGCAGCAGTCGGAGCGCTGCCGTTTGCTCCCCGGTCCGTACGCGCCCAGTCGGGGATCTGTGAGGCGGCAGGCGTCGACTGCGGGGCGGTCGCGGAAGGCTCGGACGGGATGGTCGTCTCCGTCAGTCCTGCTGCGAGCGAGGTCGGCGCGCAGGTGCTCAGAGAGGGCGGCAACGCGGTCGACGCGGCGATCGCGGTGCAGTTCGCGCTCACCGTCACCCAGCCCCATTCCTCGGGGATCGGCGGGGGCGGGTTCATGCTCTACTACGACGCCGACGAAGAGGGTGTAGAGATCGTCAACAGCCGCGAGCGCGCGCCGGCGGGCGCGACACCCGACATGTTTCTGGACGACGCGGGCGAACCGATCCCGTTCGACGAGCGCCACACGCACGGTGATGCGGTGGGCGTCCCCGGAACCCCGAGCGGACTCGAACGGGCCGCCGAGCTGTATGGCTCGCGCTCGATAGGAGAGCTGATCGAACCATCCATCTCGCTCGCGGAGGGGACGGACGTCGATCAGTATCTCGCAGAACAGATCGAGGAGAACGAGTGGAAACTAAACGCCGCCGCCCGCGAGGTCTTTGTGCCCGACGGCCAAGCGCTTTCGGAGGGCGAGACTCTCGAACAACCGGATCTCGCATACACGCTTCGACTCATGCGCGAGGCGGGGATCAGGGCGTTCTACGAGGGCGAGATTGCCCGCGCGATCGCAGAGACGGTACAGGACGAAGGCGGCAGCATGACGTTTTCGGATCTCTGTCGGTACGAGGCGACGATCGACGAGCCAGTGGCAGGATATTATCGCGGCGCGGAGATCTACTCGATGCCGCCGCCGAGTTCGGGTGGTCTTACGGCGATCCAGATCCTCAATCTCATAGAGCCCTTCGAGCTAGGCGCGAACTACGAGGTGCGCTCGGGGACCAAATACCACCTGCTCGCCGAAGCGATGCGCCTCGCCTACGCGGACCGCGCCGAGTATATGGGCGATCCCGAGTTCGTCGACATTCCGACAGAGGGGCTGCTTGATCCCGCCTACGTCGCGGGGCGTCGCGAGCTGATGAGTCCCGATTCGCTCATCGAAGAGCCGGAGCCGGGCGATCCGTGGGCCTACCAGTCGGGGGCGGCAGAGTCCGTGAGCCGCCAGACCGCTCGCGCACTCGGCCAGACGACCCATTTCACGGTGGCGGACTCGGAGGGTAACCTCGTCTCGTATACGACGACGATCGAACAGCTGTTCGGTTCGGGCTTTATGGTTCCCGGCTACGGCTTCATGCTCAACAACGAACTCACTGACTTCGACGCCGAACCCGGCGGCGCGAACGAGGTCGAGCCGGGAAAACGGCCCCTCTCCAGTATGAGCCCGACGATCATGGCTCGGGACGACGACCCCTTTTTGACTGTTGGCTCGCCCGGCGGCCCGACGATCATCACCTCGGTGGTGCAGGCGATCCTTCACCACGTCGAGTACGACCTCACGCTCATCGACGCCATCTCGGAGCCGAGTATCTACGCGCCCGAATCCCCCGAGATCGCCCTCTGGGAGGAGGGTATCCCCGAAGAGGCTCGCGAGGAGGCCCTCGCGCTCGGCAACGAGTGGGGCGAGATGGATTCGATTGGCAACATCAACATGCTCAGAGCGAACGACGCCTACGAGGGTGCGGCCGATCAGACCCGTGAGGGACTGGCGATCGGGCTGAGCGAGGAGTAGGGACTACTCGGTGTCCCACCGCCACGACTGGCGCGATGGTCGTTCCGGGATCTCTTCTGCATTGTTTGGGTCGATATCGAACAGCGAGCCGTCGACAGTACCTTCGAGAAGGGTCGTCACCTCCTCGTTCATGAGCCGAATCATCATTCCTTCCATTCGCGGCCCCCGGTCGTCGGCCTGGCCGGTCGCTTCGAGCAGCACGCTACCCCGGTCCTGTAGGCCGTATGCGTTTCGTGCGATCGCGGGGTTCGTCCCGCCCGGATACTGCGTGATGTTCGCATAGCCGTACTGGCTCACTTCGTCGTACATCGCCCAGTTCATCTGTTTCGAGAGGTCCTGTGCGTCCTCCGGAACGCCCGAGGCGATCGGCCAGTAGTTCGACGCCGTCACGCTGTTGTCGTCGTCATCGATATAGTCGCCAGTTTGGGTATGGAGATCGGCGACCCATAGCGGGTCAATCTCGTCTACCGCGTCGATCATCGCTTGTGCTTCCGGGGAGGGGTTGTCCTCCGAGCCGGGTTGGTAATCGTGATTCCGGTTTGGATCGACACCGTCCGCATTCACTCGCTGGTTGCGCTCTGCTCCGTCCGGATTCACCATGAGCATCATGTGTACCGTCAGTGAATCCAGAACGCCGCGCACGTTGTTCCCGCCTGAACCGAGGCTCCGAAGCACTTCGACTGCGGCCGAGGTCCCCGTTGGCTCATTACCGTGCTGTTCGGTATCGATAAACACGTCCGTTTCGCCGTTGCCGACACTCGCGACGGGAATCTCTCGTCCTTCGAGGCTCTCACCAGCGAACGCAAGCGAGACGCTCCCCTGACTACTTCGCTCGATTCGTTCCAATTCGCCGAGGAGTCCTTCGTAATCGTATCGACGCTGCTGTTCTGCCGGCGGATCCGCCGTAGCGGTCCCTGTACCGATGATTCCAAGACCCGCTGCTCCACCGATCCACTTCAGTGTGTCACGCCGTTTCATTCCATAGTCTAATTTATTACAGTGTATTATTAAGATTACTATATTATAAATATTTTATATTTATCGGATATTATTAGTATGCTGACAATCTTCAACGTGCTGTTGACATTTAGCACATCCAGCCCTCATCGTGAAAACCGGTGATTGCTCTCCGGGACATATATATTATGGCCGAGTAGAGTAAAGGGTATGTCACGCGACAGAACACCTATTGATCGGAGACGTCTCTTGAAGGCAGCGGGCGGAATCGGAATCATCGGTCTCGCGGGCTGTGTCGGTGAGGAACCGGAAGACGAGAACGGCGAGGAAAACGGCGACGACGAGACACCCGACGAAGGTGGCGAGCAGCTCGTGTTCGTCGCCGGTGGCGCTGACGGGACCTACTTCCCGCTCGCCGGCGAGATAAAGAACATCGTTGATGCGGAGACTCCCCACGTCCTGACGGTACAGGAATCGGGCGCAAGCGTCGAGAACGCGGGCAGTCTCGGCGACGAATCGGCGGACTTCGTCCTTATCCAGAACGACATCGCCTTTTTCGCAAGCGAGGGTACGGGAATCGACGATTTCGAGGGCAATCCGGTCGAGAACATTCGCGGCGTTGCCTCCCTCTATCCCGAGACGATCCACATCGTCACGCCCGCCGACGCGAACATCGAGACCTTAGAGGATCTCGAAGGCGGCACCGTAAACACCGGCGATCTGGGGAGTGGCACACAGGTAAACGCCCTCCAGATTCTCGAAACTGTTGGACTCGAACCCGGCGAGGACTTCACCGAGGACAACTCCGACTTCGGATCGGCGGCCGACCAGATCCGCGACAACGCGATCGACGCCTCATTCATCGTCGGCGGCTGGCCGGTCGGCGCGGTCGAGGAGCTCGCCCAAACCACCGATATCGAGATCATCCAACTCGACGCAGGGACCCGCGAGGCGCTGCTTGAAGACGCGGAGTGGCTTTCGGAGGACACTATCCCCGAGGGAACGTACGACGGGATCGAAGAGGACGTAGATACCGTTGCGGTCCAAGCGATGATCGCAACTCACGAGGGCGTCGACGAAGGGATCGTCGAGGAGGTCACGACGGCGATCTTCGAGAACGTCGACGAGATCGACACCCAAGGCGAGTTCATCGATGAAGAAACTGCTCAAGAAGCGATGTCGGTCGAGCTTCATCCCGGTGCGGAGGCCTACTTCGGCTGAGTCGTGAGTTCGACCCGCTCGCACCGCCTTCTCATCGTGGCGCTCGCATTCTTGCTCGTCGCCATCGCTATCGGTGTTGGCGTTAGCACAACCTTCGACACCACGGATCGGACACTTGTCGTCGAGACTGAGGACGGAGAGACCATCGTGAGCGAGCCGGTCGACGAGGAGAGCGATATCCGGATCGAATACACTCACAGCGTGGAGAAAACGCCCGTCATCCAGCACTACACGATCGAGGAGACGACCCTCGTCCTCTCACATTCGGAGTTTCGTTCGTATGGAGCGGGACTCCCATCGACCGCCTCGGTCGAGCGAACTGACGAGGGGGCCTTCGTTAGACAGATAGATGAACCCCGCGAGCGAATCGTTCTCAGACCGGGAGAGACCGCGGGCCACACCCTCGTGGTCGACGACGAGGAGTTCGATCTCGTCTCGCTTTCCGAGGGCAGTACAGTGGAGATCGAACTCACCGAACGAACAGTGATTGATATGGTACGCGAGAGGGGAACGAATGGCGACTGAATCGGTCGGAGACGAGAGTCTCTCGGAAGAAGAACAGGACGAACTCCTCCAAGAAGTCGAGCGAAAGCGCTCGTTACAGGGGGCTGCCGCCGTTGCCGTTGCGCTCATTGGGATCAGTTTCTCTGCCTTCCAGATGTGGATCGCCGCCCGCAGCGCGACGTTCTATCTCGCGATCCCGCTCACAGGAATCGAGTACACCATCGGCTCGCTCCAACAGCTCCAGCTTCACGCCATCCACGTTGCCTTTGCGCTCGTACTTGCCTTCCTGCTCTTTCCGATTTCGACCGGCGAGGGCGGTATTGCCCGCCGATTTGGAACTGCCGGGGACGCTGTGACGGATCGGTTCGGATCGACCAGCCCGATCACAGCGGCGACCGAGCGCCTTCGGAGAGGACTGCACTGGCTCTTTCTCGATCCGAACGGCACACGGGTGACGCCCGCCGACTACGGACTGGTCGTTCTCTCCTTGCTGCCGCCGTGGTACATGCTTCGGCATTTCGATGAGATCACCAGCCTCCGGGCGGCCGGAATTGCATCTGGTCGGCCGATACAGGAGATCTATCCCATTTTCGAGATTCCAGTCTCGGTGATCGCCGCCTTTGGAATCCCGATCGATGAGGTGTCCTATGCCTTCCTGATGGGAGTTCTCGGCGTGCTTTTGATCCTCGAAGCCACTCGCCGCGTACTCAGTCTCTTCCTCATGATTCTTGTGGCGCTGTTTCTCGTCTACGCGCGATACGGCTACATCATCTCGATAGGGACACCACTGATCGGTCAGCTCGCAATCGCCCAGCTCACGTGGGAGGGAATCATCTCACACATGTGGTACACCACACAAGGGATCTTCGGCATTCCAGTCAGAGTGAGCGTCCGCTTCATCTACATCTTCATCCTCTTCGGCGCGTTCCTCGAAATGAGCGGTGCGGGCAAGTGGTTTATCGATCTGGCGTACTCGTTGACGGGCACTCGTCGGGGCGGTCCCGCAAAGGCGAGCGTCGTCTCCTCGGGCTTCATGGGAATGCTTTCGGGCTCTTCGGTGGCAAACACCGTCACCACCGGGGCGTTTACGATCCCCCTGATGAAGCGCTCTGGCTACTCGCCCGAGTTCGCGGGTGGGATCGAATCCTCCGTCTCTTCGGGCGGGCAGATCCTCCCGCCGGTGATGGGCGCGGCGGCCTTTCTCATCGTCGAGTTTACGGGCACACCCTTCGCGGACGTGATCGTCGCCGCTGCGCTTCCCGCGCTCGCCTTTTTCTTCGGGATGTGGGTGATGGTCCACTTACAGGCGGGTCGTCGCGGGATTGGCGGGATCGATCGCTCCGAGCTGATCGACATCCCGACACAGCTCAAGGAGGGCTGGTTTTACCTCCTCCCGATCTTCGTTCTGCTCTACTTGCTGATCATCGAACGCTCCTCGATCGGCCGGGCGGGCTGGCTGACCATCGTCGCGATCATCGCGCTCGTGGCGTTTGTCGCCGCCTACAACGAACGAACGAGGATTCCGCTCGTCGCTGCGATCTTCGTCGGCTTTCTCGCCGAACTCGCCGCCCGCCTCGTCGGCGGGCTCGGTCTCACGGAGCTCCTCTCGGGCGGCGAACCCGAAGCGATCTCCTTTGGGAGTGCGCTCGCCGGAGCCGCACAGGCAACGATGGCGATTACGATCCTCGTGAGCCTGCTCGTTCTGCTCATCAGACCGCACCTCGACGCGCCACTGTTGGATCTCGATCCCTCGGTCGAGGAGACCGCAGAGGAGTTCGACGATCGGATCGGGAGAGAGGTCGCAACCTCGCAGTTGGGCCGTTTTGCCACATTTGTCCTCCGGTCGATGGATTCGGGGGCGAGAACCGCCACTACAGTGGTGATCGCCGTGGCCGCCGCGGGTGTCGTCCCCGGCGTGATCGGCGTCACCGGGTTGGGACCGAACCTGAACGCACTCATCCAGAGCGTGAGCGGCGGCTCGTTGCTCGTTCTCCTCTTGCTTACGGGGGTCGCATCGGTAATCCTCGGGATGGGAATGCCGACGACGGTGATGTACGTCATCCTCGTCTCGATGCTTGCGGGGACCATCGAGGATCTGGGTATTGCGATCCTCGCGGCCCATCTCTTCATCCTCTACTTCGGGCTGATGGCCGACGTCACCCCTCCGGTGGCCGTCGCCGCCTACGCCGCTGCCGGGGTCGCGAAAGCCGACGAGTGGAAGACCGGAACGATCGCGTTTATGCTTTCTCTCAACAAGATTCTCGTCCCCTTTGCCTTCGTCTTCTCGCCGGGCATCCTCCTCCTCCGTGATGGGGAACTCATCGGGTCGGGCGATCTCCTCGATCTCTCGTATGCTGTCCCGGAAGTCCTGATCCCGATCATCGGGATGTTCGCGGGGGTCTATGCGATGGGCGTGGCGATCATCGGTTATTACGACGGCGAGGTCCCCGACGGCCATCGCCTGCTCTTTGGCGTAACCTCGGTCATGCTCATGGCCCCGATGCTCATCCTGCTTGCACTCCAAGGGATCGGCCGCCTGACGGGGATCTGGTTCGTCCTCGACACCTTGACGTTCGATCTCGCACTGCGCGCGGTCGGTGTTGTCCTGCTCGTGGTTCTGCTCAGAGCGAACAAAGGCACGCAAGAAGAAGACGAACCGCAACCCACAACCGGAACCCCGACGGACTGAAATCGCAAGGATTGTTTTTCGACCACTCGAACCCTCGGTATGTCGCTTCTCGACGCGCTGATGAACGGCGTTCACCTCGGTTTTGCCGGACTCTGGGTCGGTAGCGTGATCTTCCTGACCGTCGCGATCTTATCCCTCGCTCGCGAGGGCGCGTTCGACGCCGCCCCGCTCGAAGTCGTCACGTCGAGACTCCAGTGGATATCCAGAGCGAGCGCGCTCCTCCTGTTCGTTAGCGGCGGCCACCTCGCGGGCACGCGCTACACCGTTGATCTGCTCTTTGGCAGCACGCAGGGCTATCTCGTCCTCGCGATGCTTGCGCTCTGGTTCCTGCTCGCCCTTCTCGTAGAACTCGGCTCGAAACGACTGGCGAACGGCTTTGCGGAACGAAAAGTTCGCCAGCCCGCCCACGAAGCCCGGCCGTACTTCCTCGCAGCCTCCCTTGTAGGCGTTCTCCTCTTTGCTGACGCCGCACTTCTTTCGGTGCCGACGGCGCTCCCGTTCTAAGGCTCGGGTTCAGGGTCGTTTACCACCCAGCCGAACTCGAACTCGCCGTGTTCGCTGAACGCGGCGTACAGCTTGTAGCCGACGTACGCTACGACCGCGAGAACGACGAGGACGAAAATGCCGAACGCTCTGAACAGTTTCGATAGGACCATACTCTCCCTTCGATCGCCAGCCACCTAACCTTGACCCTGCTCTCCGCTCATACTGTCGGCTGTAACTCTTTTGCGATGGTTTGTGATGACTCGGCTAATACCGCCGGCGTTTTGACTCCTCGTTGCTGGTGGCGTTTCGGCACTTACAGCCGACAGTATCAGCGCTCGAACTCGCGCTGGAGATCTTTGACTTTCGATTCGACTTCCAACTCCCCGTCCCCGCCGTTGGTCATCGTATAGAGCTTGTAAGCGAGATACGCGAGTCCGGCGATGATCCCGACGCCGATGAGCACCCCGAGTAGCGACAGCAAAATGCTCGCAAGCGCACTCAGGATCATTAACGCGATGATCGCGGCGATGACTAACCCAGCTATCTTGAGCAGCCGAAGCGTCTGCATAGCCGGCTGTTCGATCCCATCCTACTTAATAGTCGGTGCAGGGCGACGGCGTAACACCCTGTATTTCTTATCGCTCGAAGATCCGGTCTCGTTCGCGCGAGCGCGACCGGGATCGAGAACCACCGGAACCACCGCCGCCACTCAGATACCCGAACAGGAGATACGCGAGATAGATCAGCACGGCGATGGCCGCAAGGGTGATCGTGATCTCGACGAGCCAGATGGCGAAACTCACTAGCGTACTCAGGACTGCCAGCGCAACGAACACCAGCAGAACGACACCGGCGATCTTGAGCAGGGAGTTCGTGCGTACCATACCCACGATTAGGTGTCGAAACTCATAGCTGTTGTTGCCATAGGTTTTTGCCCCGGCCCCGCGCAGACGGGCCATGGAGTACACCACGCTCGGCTCGACCGGCATGCGCGTCAGTCGGATCTGTCTCGGCTGTATGAGTTTTGGCGACCCCGACTGGCGAGAGTGGGTTCTCGAAGAGCAAGCAAGCAGGGAAATCATCGACCGGGCGATCGATCTCGGGATCAACTTCTTCGATACCGCAAACATGTACTCGCGGGGGGAGTCCGAGAGAATCCTTGGCAACGCCCTCGACGGCTAC
>JADFQH010000084.1 GCA_022561895.1 Methanobacteriota archaeon
TTCAAGAACGGTATCCACACTGGCGGTGGGGGATGAAGTTCGACCGTCAACGGAAGACCAACCAGTTCATCGGCGGAAAGGCGTTCGAGTTGGTGAATAACGACGACCCCTCGAACGCCTTCCTCCAGGAGTCGAACTCGCTTGCGGATCAGAAGGCGGTGATCACGCACGTCGAAGCGCACGCGGACTTCTTCGCGAACAATCGCTGGTTCGGGCTGTTTACGGGCGACGAACCGGGGACAGGTCCAAAGGCCGCAGCGATGTTAGAACGTCACGCCCGGACGATCGACGCGGCGATGACGGACCCGGAGGTCGAACGAAGCGAGGTCGAACGATGGATCGACAACGTGCTCTGTATCGAGGACGTGATCGACCAGCACAGCGCGTTCGTCCGCCAGCGGATACAGGAACAGAAGCCGGATCGCGAGGACATTGAAGCGGCGCTCGAAGGGCTCGGTCTCTCCGAGGAGGTCAGACACGAGGTGTTCGACGAGGAATGGTTGGAAGGCCAGCGCGAGGGGAGCTCTACAGACTCGTTCCCCGCGAATCCCGATCCCGATCTGCTCGCGTTCCTCCGCGATCACGGCAAACAGTACGACGGTGAGGCAGAACGCGCCCACGAGATGGAGCCATGGCAACGTGAGGTACTCGACGTCCTTCGCAGCGAGGCGTACTACTTCGCCCCCCAGCGTATGACGAAGGTGATGAACGAGGGCTGGGCGGCCTACTGGGAGTCGATGATGATGGGCGAGGAAGGCTTCGCCGAGGCCGACGAGTTCATCGACTACGCGGACCACCAAGCTCGCGTGCTCGGATCACCCGGTCTGAATCCCTACAAGTTAGGAAAGGAGCTGTGGGAGTATATCGAGAACAGCGAGAACAGACGCGAAGTGATCGATAAACTCCTTCGAGTGGAGGGTGTAACGTGGCGAAACTTCCACGACACCGTCGATCTCGATCACGTACAAGCGCTTCTCGCACCCCGTGAGCCGCTTACTACCGTTACTACAGAAGGGCTAACCGATCTCGCGGATCTCGATGACGCCGTCGATCACGAGGCGATTTCACTCGCCCGGTCGGGTAAGATCGACGTGGATCGGTATCCGTGGGCGGTCCTCACGTACGAGGGGCTTGCGGAGCGTCATTACTCGCTCGTGAAACCGCAGAATCGTGGCGTCCTTCGACGGGTCTCACAGAGTGATCTCGAACAGGCGGGGCGGTACGTGCTCGACGACACACTCTACAGCAGCGTCGAGGAGGCGATTTCGACCGTCGATCGAACCGCAGGCTGGCGGCGAATGGCCGAAATTCGGGAGAGTCACAACGACGTGACGTTCATCGACGCGTTTCTCACACAGGAGTTCGTCGATCGCCACGACTACTTCACCTACGAGTTCGCCCGCTCAACGGGCGATTACCGAGCAACGAGCACCGACGCCGCGGACGTGAAAAAGAAACTCCTGTTGCAGTTTACGAACTTCGGAAAGCCGACGATCGAGGTTCACGATGGCAACTTCCGAAACCGTAACGAACTGCTGTTGGGCCATCGATACAACGGCGTTGCTCTCGGTATCGAGCAGGCAAAACAGACGCTTGTGCGGGTGTTCGAACTCTGGGGGCGACCGGTAAACCTCATGACGATCCGAAAGACCGTTTCGGAAAAGGACATCGAGGTCGCTCGCCGTCGGAACCGCGAACCGGAGCCAACCGAACAGGGGATCAGGATCCGATACGACGGATTGGAGTTCGAAACCACCGAATTAGACGACAGCTGGACCGCCGCGATCGAAGCCAGTGATATCGATTACGATACAAAACCGGACGAGTGGCTTGCATAAGCGAGTTCGGCCGGATAATTAGCCACTAATCCTCGATAAACTGCTCTGAAAACCGATATATGTCGATTAAGAAACATCTAGTCCAAATTAATGTTTGTAGAACTACTGTTGGAAAAATACGTAACTATAATAACATCACATTTTGTACCCCTAATCGGGGATGAAGGGGGACTGGTTGCGCCGTCGTATCCGTGAGGAAGAGTATGAGTGAGGAACCGTCGACATTGGCCGAGGGGGAGATCCACGATATCCTCCGGAACGACAGGCGTCGAGCCGTCATCGACTTTCTCTCGGAGCGCGACGGTCACGCGACGATCAGGGAGCTTTCCGAACATATTGCGGCGCTCGAAAGCGGCGAGGACCCGCCACCGCGGAACATTCGACAGAGCGTGTACGTCTCGCTTCACCAGACACATCTCCCGAAGCTCGAAGGGCTGAGCGTCGTCGATTACGACACCGACAGCAAGGACGTCGAACTCCGGGATCAGGCCGCGTACGTCGAGGCGTACATGGGACAGACCGAGGACGAATCGACGACCGCGCGGCTGGTTGTCGTCGTTGGACTGATCGGTGTACTGGTGGGGATTGCCAGCGCTGTTGGGTTACTCTCCGGGGTTGAGCCCGTTATCTGGACCGTTCCGTTGTTCGTCGTCGTCGTTGCGCTCGGCGGCTATCAGCTCTGGCAACGACGTTGAAGCTGTCGTGTAACGCGTTCAAGGGCAATGCCACCGAAGCGAACGCCCAGTAACAGTAGTGCAACCGTTCCGGCGAGCGCGAGATGACCACGGCCGATCCGTTTTCTGATGGTCTCGATCCGCCGACGATCCGTGGCGGTCAGTCGATTTGACAGCCGGTTACTCGCCGTAAGCCGGTGTAACACACCGACGAGCGCCACGAGTACGGCGAGTTCGACGACGGTCGCCCAGCCGTCGGAGTCGGAGGAGCCCTGGTTATCGAGATAGGTCCGCCAGAGGTCCGAGACGAACGGCTGGTCCATGAAATCGGTCTCGACGTACGACTGGGCTTCCTCAACGCCATCGACACGGTGGCGCAGCGTAAACCAATCGAAATGGTCGGTATGCGCTTGCATCGCTACCCACTCGTCGTCGGGATTCGGGCCCTCGTACAGCCGAATGTGGTAGCGATGGCCGTAGTAATCACCGGTATCGGGCTGTAGTGTTTCCCGCCACCCACTGCCCTTCTGTGCCATCGCCGGGATCGACGTAGGCGTACCGGGTCGTTCCCGCGGCACTTCCCCACCCGGTTTCGGTCGCAAACTCACTGGTGTCGATCGCCATCTCGTCGCTCGTCTCGTTTAGCCCGTCAGTGACGACGGAACCGGGGCTTGCGCCTCGTGTTCATCGCCGGTCTGATCCCACCCCGTCAGTTTCTTCGGTCATGAGGCGAACGATCTCGTTCGTGTTGCGCGGACGATCACGTTGATCGGGCTTCGCTGTTCGAACGACTCACGCGCGTTGAGAAGACGTCCAGAACTCGCTCTGGCTGTCCTCGAGGGCAACGAGTTCGATCTCGGTTTCCGTTTCCGGCGCGACTTCCTCAGTAGCAGGCGGAGCAAACAGCGACGTTCCACCGACGACTATCCCGGCAAGAACGACCACCATCCCGGCGATAACGACCGACCGACGCATACTCGTTTCGATACTGGCGTACTGTTATATACTATCGGTTGTCTCTTCGATCATGAACGGTATCCTCTCGATGGCGAGCATCTGTCCACCATCTGTTTTTTATACAGTTGATTGAATCTTCCGCCGGATGACGAACGTTTAACAGACTGGTGGTTGTGATTGCAACTATGACCGAAGAGGCGATGGATCCGTTCGCAGTCATGCGATTGATCGACGATCGGCGGTCACTGTTGTCCCAGATAGAACGCGAATCCGTGGACAAACCAACGCTCGTTGGACGGGTCGACTGCTCGCGTTCGACGGTCGATCGGGCAATCGATCAGTGTCTTCAGTACCATCTGCTCGAACGCACTGATAATGGGTACGTGCTTACGTTTCCCGGTCGTCGACTTCTCGAAATCTACGACCGGTACTACACGGAAGCGGAATTGATTACGACACGAGCCGAGCTTCTATCGACGCTTCCTGCTGACTGTGCGCTTCCCGACGAACTGCTCTGGAACGGGACGATTATCGAAGGCGACAGCGTCGATCCCGGTAAACCCCAGCGGACGCTGCGACAGCTCATCGAGGACGCTGATCGACTTACCCTATCGTATCCGGTGTTCGATTCCTATCCCATTGATTCGCTGGTGGATCGTCTCGCCGGCGATCGACCAACGGAGCTTCTCATCGACCTGCCCTGCTTCGAGTTTCTCTCCGAAACGGCTACCGAATCGTATGAGACCCTTCGTGACCACGATGCAGTCGCTCTCAGTGAGACCTTCCTCGAATGTGGTATCGTTCGCTCGGAATCGGAGATCGCTGTGATACTCTGTGACTCCCAGCGCCAGTGCTGTGGACTGTTGCATGCAACGACGGGCCAATCATGGGCGAAAGAGCTGTATCGACGCCAACGTGTCGGGGCACGACGAGTGGACGAATCGGATGAAGCTACACGAAGCGTCCCGAGATCCACTGTCCATAGTTTTTCGCAGTAGACCGTGCCGGAAGACATCACGCAGCAGTGATAGAATACACAAAAATTATATGAAAATAACGGAGATGTAGATCATAACTAGCATATACACCATAGATGGATGTGTTACGAACTATTGAAAAATTCAAATCTCTAAAATAACACAAACAATATATGATCGTCTCAGCTGTTCATTAAAATAATATGATTCTAATATATCAAATCGATAATGTGTCCCTAAATAGCCTTAATCAGTGATTCTAATCGGCTTATCACGTTCAAAAATCGGTGAACTATATTCTTCTTTTAATATGCTTTTCTAACTATATGTTGGTAGGCATCATGAGTATTCAAACGCCGCCCGCCGAGGACGCCGCTGTAGAAACCGTCGAAAACCAGCTCTCGATTTCGAAAGACGACCTGTTTCACCTGCTACAGAACGGTCGTCGCCGTGCTGTGTTGCGGTACTTTGCTTCCCACCCCGAGCAAGAGGAGTTCAATATGCGTACGGTTGCCGAAGCGATCGCGGCGTGGGAAAACGAGACGACGGTTGAACAGCTCAGTTCGGACCAGCGCCAGCGCGTCTACATCGCGTTATATCAGTCACACCTCCCCAAACTCGATGAGTACGGCGTCATCGAGTACAATCAGTCGCGTGGTCAGATCGTCCCGACGCCGCTTACGGCGCTGTTCGCGCCGTATCTCGAAGCGGAGTTCGACGCTGCGCCGCTCGATCAGCGGATCAGCATTTCGGACGATCGCTCGTCGATCGGCTCTGCCGTCCGGTCGTTGCTGAATCGGTGATCCAGTCAGCTTGCATGATCAAGCGGTGCGAATAGTACCACTGCCCTCCTCGTAACGACTGCAGCGCGACGGAGGGGAGACGAACCGGCCCGATCGGCCGGGTTATTTTCTAACTGCCACCCGTGTGTGTCACAAACGATGGGAAAGGAGAAAATCAGCGTCACACTGGACGAGGCACAGACCGAGCAGCTCACCGAGATGGTTGGCAACCAGTACGAGAACCGATCGGAAGCGGTACGCGACCTCATAGAAAAGGGGATGTGTTACGACGAGCTCGAAACCGAGCGTGACGCCCTCAGACAACGCCGTGATAGGAGGGACCAGCGTATCGATGATCTCGAGGATATCCTCGAGTACGTCCGCAGAGAGCGCGAGCGTGAAACCAGCCGGGCACAGCAACGGCGCATGCTTCGTGATGCGTCGGTCATCCAGCGACTGAAATGGAAGCTACTGGGAATGCCAACAACACCGGCGGGCTCAACGAGCACTCGACGTCCGGGAACATCCGGCTCCAAATGATCGCTTGATTCAGCGTACAGTCATTCCTCGGGAAGGATTCAGTCGGGGATTTGAACTCGGTCGCAGCGATAGAGGGACTACATGCCTCGGACGCGCGGTTATACCGCGCGAAGAAGCTGCTCCCTGCTCAAACCCACTCCCTGCGCGCTTTCTTCGTTACTTCGTTCCTCAGAAAAGTGCTCGGTCGGGGATTTGAACCCCGGTCATCGGCTCGAAAGGCCAATATGATTGGCCGGACTACACCAACCGAGCGTTTACGTTGTTCACGCTCTGTGCCTCACATCGCTACACTCTGTGAGACAACCGAGCGTATTCTACCGTTCCCGGCAGATTCGTTTAAACGTTCCGTTCCGCGCCGGCTTATTTACCCTCGAACTCCGGTTCGCGGTCGCCCTGGAACGCAGACAGCCCCTCCCAGAGATCGTCCGTGGTAAAGAGATGACCGAACGAGGCGGATTCGAACTCGAGGCCGGCGTCGATGTCGTCGCGACCGGCGAGCATCGCGCGTTTGGTGAACCGCTGGGCGATCGGTGGACCCGCCGCAAGGTCGCCCGCAAACTCCCAGGCCCGATCCTCGAACTCGCTGTTTTCGACGAGTTCGTTCACGAAGCCGTAGTCGGCCATCGTCTCGGGCTCGTAGTCGTTTTTCGCGGTGAAGATAATCTCCTTCGCACGACCCTCGCCGACGATCCGGGGGAGTCGCTGGGTACCGCCCCAGCCGGGGATCAGCCCGAGGTTGTGTTCGGGCTGGCCGAACTGGGATCGTTCGGTGGCGAGGCGCATGTCCGCACACGCGGCAAGCTCCATCCCGCCGCCCAGACAGTAGCCGTCGATCGCGGCAAGAACGGGCTTGGGGATCTCTTCAAGCCGGCCGAACACCTGCTGGCCGCGACGGGAAAGTTCGGCGGTCTCGATCCCGCTTCCGGCGGCCGCAGTCGAGGCGTCGAAGCCGGCTGAAAAGGCCCGGTCGCCGGAGCCGGTCAGAAGCAACGCACGGACGTCGTCGTTCTCGGCGAGTTTGTCGAGCGCGTCGTCGATCTCCTCGATCATGTCGGTCGTGATCGTGTTCATCCGGTGGGGACGATCGATCGCGAGCCGACCGACACGATCCTCGATCTCGACGCTGATCGTCTCGTAGTCGTAGCCCGCGGCACCATCCTCATCTCGATCGTAGAACCCGCCCGCGTCGGCTCGCTCTTCGAGATAGGGAGCGGGTTCGTAGCGTGCCTCGCCGGTTTCCTCGTAGAGATCCGCGAGCGTTTCGTGGAGGCTATCGAGACCCGCGGAGTCCGCCATCTTTGCGGGGCCGTCGGGGAACCCAGCGCCCAGCATCACAGCCTCGTCGATCGCGCTCGCGTCTGCGACATCGTTGCCGATCAGCTTTGCGACCTCGTTCGCCATCACCGCGAGCAGGCGGCTTTCGACTTCCTCGCTTCCGGCGTCCGTCGGAACGTCGACGCCGCTGTTCTCGTAGTCGTAAAATCCCTTCCCGGACTTGCGCCCGAGTTGTCCGGCCCGCACCATCGTCCGCAAGAGCGGCGACGGGCGGTAGCGATCCGTGCCCAGATCGCGGTGCAAGACTTCCATGATAAACAGGCACACGTCCAGGCCGATCAAATCGGCCAACGCCAGCGGTCCCATGGGGTGGTTGCACCCCAGCTTCATAACTTCGTCGATGGTCTCCGCATCGGCGACGCCATCGCTGAGGCAGTCGATCGCTTCGTTGATCAACGGCATGAGCACGCGATTGCTGACGAAGCCGGGGTGGTCCTTGACGCGCTGCGGCACCTTGCCGAGCTCGCGGGCCAGGTCGCTGACCAGCGCCACGACGGGCTCGGCCGTTTGCAGGCCCACGACGACTTCCACGAGCTTCATCAACGGCACGGGGTTGAAAAAGTGCATTCCGACGAACCGATCCGGTCTTCCACTCGCCGCTGCCAGTTCGCTGATCGAAATGCTGCTGGTGTTGCTCGCGAAGACCACCTCGGGCGCGACGGTCTTGTTGAGCTCGGTGAACAGCTCGCGCTTCACCGCCGGGTTTTCGATGACCGCTTCGATAACCAGGTCCACGCCGGCGCAGTCCGCCAGAGTGGATGGCTTGAGATTGGTCTTGGCTTTCTCGGCGTCGGGCGCCTCCAGCTTGCCTTTGGCCACCGATTTGTCGAGAAACTTACCGATGCGGCCGATCGCCTTTTCGACGGCGCCGGGCGCGGCGTCAGAAAGTAATACGGTGCGTCCCGATTGGGCGAAGACCTGCGCGATGCCGCCCCCCATCGTTCCCGCGCCGATGACGGCAACGCTCTTGATGTCGGTTCGTAAGTTCATGCCGTCTCAACCGCCATCGCGACCGCGTTTCCGCCTCCCAGGCACAACGACGCGACGCCACGCTTGGCACTGCGGCGTTTCATGGCGTGCAGCAGCGTGACCAGCACGCGGGCGCCGCTGGCGCCGATCGGGTGTCCGAGCGCGATCGCGCCGCCGTGGACGTTGACGCGCTGCGGGTCGATTTCGAGCCCCTTCAGACAGGCCAGCGCTTGACACGCGAAGGCCTCGTTGAGCTCCCACAGGTCCACAGTGTCGAGCGGCCAGCCCGCCCGTTCGCAGACCATGCGGCAGGCCTGGATCGGGGCGAAGAACAGCTCGCGCGGCGGTCCGCCGGCGGTCGCGATGCCGGCCACGCGCGCCAGTGGTTTCGCGGTTGTCTTTGCGAGTCCTTGTTCACTCGCGAGCAGGAGCATCGCCGCGCTGTCCGAGATTTGCGAAGCGTTGCCGGCGGTCACGCTGCCGTCCTCTTTGAAGGGCGATCGCAGGCCGGCCAGGGCGTTGAGGTCGGCGTCGGAGCGAACGGTCTCGTCGGCGTCGAACGCCGGCTTGCCCTTCCGGACCTCGATCGCCACCAGCTCGGCGTCGAAACACCCGTCGGCGGCTGCCTTGGCGGCCTTCTGGTGGCTCTCGACGGCGAATTCGTCCTGCATCCGCCGCGTGATGCCGGCCTTGTCGGCCGTTTCCTCGGCGATCAGGCCCATGACGTCACCGTCGTAGACGTTGGTTAGCCCATCGTACAACATGCAGTCGACCAGCTTGGCGTCGCCGAACTTCTTTCCGCCGCGCATCTCGCGCGACAGGAACGGCGCGCCGCTCATCGATTCGATCCCGCCCGCCAACACGAGGTTGGCGTCGCCGGCGCGAATCACCTGGTCCGCGAACATGGCGGCCTGCAACCCGCTGCCGCAGACCTTGTTGACGGTACACGCCGAGACGGTGTCGGGGCATCCCGCGGCGAGCGCGACCTGGCGGGCCGGGTTCTGCCCGCAGCCGGCCTGCAGCACCTGACCGACGAACACCTCGTCGATGTCCGCGGCGTTGACTTTGGCGTCGGCCAGCAGGGCTATGGCGACTTGCCCGCCCACGTCCGTCGGCGAAAGTCTCGACAGGCTGCCGAGAAACTTACCGATCGGGCTGCGACGTCCGGCGATGATGTAAGAAGCGTCGTTCCCCATTCTCAGGATCCTCGCGTTACCCACTCCGGTTCGTTGATGATCTTTCGAGCGATGACGAGCCGCTGGATCTCACTCGTGCCCTCGTACAACTGCGTGATCTTCGCGTCGCGCATCAGCCGCTCGA
Source organism: Methanobacteriota archaeon (assembly GCA_022561895.1). Classification (GTDB taxonomy): domain Archaea; phylum Halobacteriota; class Halobacteria; order Halobacteriales; family Halalkalicoccaceae; genus Halalkalicoccus. The sequence goes on from JADFQH010000084.1 coordinate 9,393, forward strand.
CCGGGTAGTCCTGGCAGTACCCGTAGCCGCCGAAGACCTCGATCGCGGAGTTGGTGACGCGGCTGGACATCTCGCTGGCAAAGAGCTTGGCCATCGCGGCCTCGGTCGAATAGGGGCGCTGGGTGTGTTTGAGCCAAGCTCCGCGGTAGGCCAGCCGGCGGGCGGCGGCCAGGTCGAGCTGCATGTTCGCCAGCTTCCACTGGATCGCCTGAAAGTGGCTGATCGGCCGGTCGAAGGCGCGCCGCGTTTGGCTGTAGTCGACCGCGGCGTCGAAGGCGGCCTGCGCGATGCCGATCGCTTGCGCCGCGACCTCGAGCCGCACGTTGTGCAACAGACCCATCGTGCACCGGTAGAGGCCGTCCCCTCGCTCGCCGAGCAGGTCACCGGGCGCGTTGTCGCCACCGAGACGCAGAAGCCGTTGGCCTACGCCAATGTCATTCTTGTCGGGACAAACCTCGGGGCGATGACTCTCGCGGACGGTCGTTTTACAATCAGTAACGTCCCACCGGGGAAATACACCGTCAAAGCCATGATGATGGGTTACAAACCCTTGGAGACGAAGATTGTCGTGCTCGCGGATTCGAATGTCGTCGCGGTGTTCAAGCTGGAAGCAACGATTGTAGATAGAACGCAAACGATCACGGTTACCGGCCAAAAAGCAATGATCGACGTCAGATCTTCGCAGGTGGGTGCGTCGGTTCGTGGTCAACAACTCAACCAAATGCCCATTGACGACGTGCTTGAAGCCGTCGCGCTCAAGGCGGGAGTTGTCAAACGGGGCGACGAAATGTTCGTTCGTGGTGGACGATTGCTTAATCGATACCGCAACGACTTCAGAACGGAGTCCTACGAGCGGATCTATGAAAACGAATTTCTCGGATCGATTGATAATCCATTCTCAACATTTTCGATAGACGTCGACGCAGCCTCGTATAGCAACGTCCGCCGGTTCATCCGCGGTCACCGCCTGCCGCCGCCAGGCGCTGTGCGCATCGAGGAGCTGATCAACTATTTCGAGTATGACTATCCCCAGCCGAAGAACTCGATTCCCTTCACCATTACCACGGAGGTTTCGCGGTGTCC
>JADFQH010000390.1 GCA_022561895.1 Methanobacteriota archaeon
TGTGGGCGATAACGAGGGTTGGAGTTTGAATGCCCTCGACGGTCCAGCTTACGGTGTTGGTCTTTCCGGAGCCCGTTACTCCGAGCAGGGTCTGGCGCTCGGCCCCGTTCTCGTAACCCGAAACCAATTGCTCGATCGCCTCGGGCTGGTCGCCCGCCGGCTCGAAGGGAGCCTCGACGCGAAACGGCGTTTCCGCTTCCGGTCTGTCCGGCTGCAGCGGGCCGGAACTCGTGTTGCTCATTGAGAGGAAGAGGGGTTCGAGACACTTGACGCGCTCGCCTGCGCGGTGAAAACGAACGTGAACCGGTCCGCCGGTGGATAGTGTGCCTGTTGGTGCAGGCATCATCCATTACCGGCAGCCGAACAAGTAGAGAACGTATGCAAACCGTAGTTCATCTCGTCTCGGGTGACGAAGAGGAACGGGAAGTCGCGCTCAACATCGCTCAGAACCTCGTTGACGACGAGAGTGGCGACATCGACACCGTCGCGGTCGTCGCCCAGTCGGAGGGGATCGAACCGGTCACGATCGATGGAGTCGGCAGCGACCACGTGCAGTCGCTGATAAACGAGGGCGTCTCGTTCAGAGCCTGTAGCAACACCCTCGATCTCATGGACCTCGCCGAGTCCGACCTCATCGAGGGCGTCGAAACCGTCCCCGAGGGGGCCGTCGAACTCACGCGCCTACAGAACGAGGGGTACGCGTATCTTCGGCCGTAACCGACGCGATTGACTCTACAGTTCGCTTCGGACTCGCTTTACCCGTTTCCGATTTCGGCTTCGGTCCTTTCCTTCTGTTCGGGTTATCGATGTCGTGATCCCGACCCGCTCAGGTTATACAGTAAAATATATTACATATTGAGGTGAACTATCAGCATGGGAAGCGTAGCACCGGACTGGATGTATCGGCCGGCGTATATTATCGTCTTTGCGCTGGCGATCTCGTACGTGACGACTGTTTTGCTGCATTACCTCGGAATCGATTTCGCGCCGGATTTCCTCATCTCGGTCCCAGTAGCCCTAATATTCGTGTTTATCGTTCTCAGTTACGATCAGTACAAATCACAGCGTAATTAGCGAAGATACGTTTACAAAGCCACTTCCGCAAACGGATGGCGCTCGTCGGTGAGGATGAGCCACGGTCGCTGCTTATCCGTGCCCAGCTTGAACGGGTCGGTGCTCCGAACCACGTCACCGGAATCGCTCGCGATTCCGGTTGCACGCGGGGATTCGCTTCCGCGCATGTCACCAGTACTGAACGATTTTTCCCGTTCTCGCCTGCAAGGCGAACCGTAAACAAGCGTCCACGAGTAGCCCGACCCGATGGGATTCGCGCTCGGAATCGGGATCCTCCTCGTTCTCATTGTACTCTCATTTCTCGGGGGGATCATCGTCTCGACCATCGGCCCCGGCGGGATCCTCATCGTCACCGGACTCTACCTGCTGACCCCGCTTTCACCCGCCGAGGTCGCGGGCACCTCCAGTGCGACCTTCACCGTCGGCGCGATCCTCGGGAGCCTCGTCTACGCGCGCTCGGGCGAGATCGACTGGACGGTCGCGGGCGTCGTCAGCGCCGCCGCCGCGGCCGGAACTTGGATCGGGGTGCAGGCAAACGCCTACCTCTCGCACGAACTGTACGGACTCGTGCTGGCGGCGATGCTCGCGGCCGTCGGCTGTACCATCGTTTATCGGGAGTACCGAGACCTCGAACCGCGCGTCGAGTTGGGACGCGAAGGACTCGACCTCGCCGCGTTCGCCGGGATCGGCCTCATCATCGGCGTGTTCGGCGGACTGTTGGGGATCGGCGGGGCGGCGCTTTCGGCCCCGGCACTCGTCCTCGTTGGGGTCCCGATGCTCGCAACGATCGCGATCACACAGGTCCTCGTCCTTTTCACCGCGCTGTTTACGACCGCGAACTACCTGTTTTTGGGCGCGATCGTAGCTCCCTTGGTGTTCCTGCTCACCGGCGCGTATCTCGGCGGCGTCACCCTCGGCTGGTGGCTTGCCCACCGGATCGCCGCCGAGCGCCTGAAGCTCGCGCTCGGCGTGGTTCTGTTGGGACTCGCCGCATCGCTCGTGCT
>JADFQH010000391.1 GCA_022561895.1 Methanobacteriota archaeon
GCGACCTCATGCAGGCCGCTGCGGACGATCTTTCGGACGCGCCGGGCTATGACGGGCCGACGGACCCCAAATACCTGTTTCACGCCGACATCCCCGGCGTCGAGACGGGACCGTACCTCTCGCAGTTCCTCTGGCAGGACGCCCCCCTTTCGGTGCACGAGGTCAGCCAAGATATCATCACTCTCGAACCCGGCGTCGATTACATCACCGATTACGACGAGTGGCTCGCCAACGTCCGCGGCGAGACCCCCGGTCCGGAGGATGAGTCGGGCCACCACGACGGCGATTCCCTGACCGACTACCGCACGTACATGAGTACCGGTCGGGACATCGCGGCGTGTGTCGAGCGCGACATGGTGTTCCAGCCCTACATGCTCGCCGTGATGGTGCTGATGGGTCGGCCCGTCGACGGCGTCATCGCTAACCCCGAGGAGCTGTTCGGCGACTACCACCCCTACGCAGACAGCGATACCCAAGTGGGCTTCCTTGACTTCGGCCGGGAGGGGATCATGGATCTCATCTCGGGTATCGGCCAGCCCGCCCACATCGCCTCGTGGGCACAGAAGTGGCTCGTTCACCGACGTGCACGTCCCGAGGAGTACGGTGGACTCGTTGAGGCGGCCGCGAACGACGATATCGATGCCGCCCACGAGATCCCGATCGAGAAGTTCGAGCAGTACGAGGTGTTCGATCGGATCCAAGCGGAGAACGGCTCGCGCGTACTCACCCAAGCGTACCCCGAGGGAGCGCCGCTTCACCCCGCCTACCCCGGCGGCCACTCGACGGTCGCTGGCGCGATCGGGACGGTACTGAAGGCGGTGTTCAATGAGGAGTTCGTCATCCCGGATCCCGTACGGGCGACTCCGGATGGCGATGGTCTCGAACCGTACGAGGGCGAGGATCTCACCATCGGGGGCGAGGTGAACAAGCTGGTCTCAAACGTGAACTTCGGCGGCCGACAGTTCGCGGGCGTTCACTTCCGCTCTGACCATACCACTGGGATCAGACTCGGCGAGGAGCTTGCGATCCAGTATCTCGAAGACGCACAGATGCGCTTCCACGACGAACTCGACTTCGACGGCTGGACGTTCACGAACTTCGACGGCGAAACAGTCAAAATCAACTAACGTCTCGCTGTTTAATCGTCGCTCTTCTGTAGTTTGTTCTCAATATCAAAGTTCACGCAAAGCCGGTGTCAGCACGGGCTGGCGTAGCGTTACGGCTTCTGTCGGCCCGCGAATTTCAACCGCGAGAATCGGCGTGCCACAGATGGGGCACTCGTCGCATTCGTCGGTCTCGTCGTTCATCGGCCTGCCTTCGTATCTCGCGCGGCAGCCGCGGCGATGTCTCGGTTCATTTCGTCACACACGGCGATGAACACGTCCGGTTCAAGGCCGAAGAAACGCGGCACTGTGACCTCAACAGGGACGTTTCGGTGATCGATCGCAACGCCATCGGTGAAACGGTTTGCTACTGGTTCGGATTCGACGACAGCAACCCCGCCGTCGGTCGCAACCGCTTGCGTAGGCGCACTCTCGCCGCCCGAGTCGGGGGTGTGAGCCGGTAAAACGCCGTACTTCGCCCGGTCGTGGATGAGCGCCTCGTCGAGATCGTCTTCGACGCCGACGGGGACGGGCATGAGTTCGAGCGCGAGTTTGACTCGCCGGATGTGCTTGTACCCGCCCGCAGGCTTGCGGTGCTCGTAGTCGCCACACTCGCAGGTTACGGCGCGGAGATCGACCGGGTAGGTTTTGTTCACGCCGTTGTTCGCGCTGTATACGTCGAATCGCCCGTTGGCGTTGCCTTCGGGAACGACGATCATGCAGCCGGTGCAGGCGCGGCGCGTTCTGTTGTCGATACCGTTTTCCGTTGTCGCTTTCGTAGTTGACATTGGCTTTCACCGATCCAGAGAAAGCCAGCGTCGGGTGGTGCTACACCCGGCGCGTTCCCATATTCGCGAGAGGGATCATGGATCTCGTCAGTGGAATCGGCCAGCCCGCCCATGTCGCAGCGTGGGTACAGAAGTGGCTCGTTCACCGGCGCGCGCGCCCCGAAAAGTAC
>JADFQH010000085.1 GCA_022561895.1 Methanobacteriota archaeon
CCAGTCTCCCTCTCGCCGTGTTCAGCGCGATTATCGTCACGGCGCACGTGCTGGCGGACGTGCTCAGGGAGCTTCGGATCGCATAAAATCGGAGAATAGGACGGTTGGAAGGCGGTACTAGCAGTCGTCGCACGTGCAGTCGCTGTCGCAGGTGCAGGTTCCGGTACACGTACAGACGGGGTCACAACATGCCATAGCACCCGAACGAACGGGAGAGAAGTTAATAAATCTCTCTGCTATCGAACCCGATATAACTAGTAAGATACTGCGCTATTTCGCCGTTGAATTATTAATTCTTTCTCGAAGCCGCCTTCCCGGCTCACGCCGTTCGATTCACGGTTCTCACTCGCGTTGCTCGCTCCGAACCGCGCTGTTCCTCAAATCCGTCTTCAAACCGGAAGACTCCATCGCGCTGAACCACCTGCGCCCACCTTTTGCTTCGTTCGCGGCGACGCCGCTCACTCGCGAATCTGGACCAAAAAGGGAGAGCGTTATTCTTCGAAGACGAACGTCCCATCGCGCTGAACCACTTCACCGTCGACTTCGATATACGAATCCTCGCTCATATCCACGATCATGTCGACGTGTACGGCGCTCTCGTTTTCCTCGTTGCCCTCGCCCACGCACTCACCGTAGGCCATCCCGACCGCCATGTGAACGGTATTGCCCATCTTCTCGTCGAACAGCATATTATAGGTAAACCGATCGATGTCACGGTTCATCCCAATACCGAGTTCCCCGAGACGGCGCGCGCCATCGTCGGTGTTCAGCACTTCCGTCAGCAGTTCCTCGTTCTGTCCGGCGGAGTGCTCGACGACCTCGCCTCTCTCGAATTCGAGGAAGACCTCCGTAATCTCGCGACCCTGATGGTAGAGCGGCTTATCGAAGAAGACCGAGCCTTCGACGCTGTCTATGACGGGGGCGGTGAAGACCTCCCCTCCGGGCAAATTCTTCTCGCCGTAGTCGTTCAAAGTCCGGTTGCCCGCGACGCTCATCCGAACATCCGTGTGCTCACCCGAGACGATCCGGACCTCTTCTGCGGGATCGAGGATCTCGACCATCTCGCTCTGGAACTCGCGTTGGGCGTCCCAGTCCTTGTTGATCGCGTCCCAGACGAAGTTCTCGTAGCTCTCAGTACTCATGCCCGCCAGCTGGGCGTTCGCGGGCGCGGGAAACTGCGTGAGACACCAGCGCTTCGAGAGTCGTTCTTCTCGAATGGGTTGCTGAGCCACGGAGTAGGCCGCGGTCGTTTCCGGGTTGACGTCGCCCGTCTCGGTGGCGTTCTCGTTTGCGCGCAGGTAGATAAACGCGTCCGTCTCGTCCATCAGCGCTTGCTCGTGACTCGGCGTCTCGAACTCCTCGCGCGAGCGAAGCAGGGCGCGCTTGGCCCGATCATTTACGTCGAGGCTGATCGGATTCGCGCCGCGATCCCCGAGGACCTCGTGGAGTGCGACGACGAGGTCGCTCGCGACTTGGGGCGCGCTGACGATGACGTTGTCGCCCTCTTCGATATCGGTCGAGTGATCGGCGATGGTTTCCGCGTGTTCCCGGATGCGTGGATCCATGGCGGGGAATGGCAGGCGGTCGGGAAAAACGGTTGTGGATCGAATTAGAGTACGCTCTGAGATGTGAGGTAGAAATTAGTACTTACATCCGGTAGTAAATATAGATGCCACCAAAGTGCTGGGAGACTATCGAATTTTTGAGTGGATCAATCCATCGATATCACGTTCTTAAGGCGCTCCGAGATCATCCGCTTGCAATTCGCGATCTTAAGAATGAACTCAATGCACCACGACCGACAATACAGAGAAACGTGAAAGAGTTGGAAGAAAAAGGATGGGTAAAGCGTGTAGAGGGAGGTTACCAAACTACGCTTATCGGGAGACTTATTCTGGATGAGTTCACTGAGGCAGTCAATTCAGTTCGACAGGTCCAAAGTGTAGCTCCTTTCTTCGAATGGACTGACGACCTTCCTGGGCTTGCTGCTGATACTCTTGAGGGTTCAGTCGTTACGACACCGGAACCTCACCGCCCCCATAATCCGATGAATGCTCTCATCGAATCCTTGCGAGACGCAAATCGTGTTAAGGCGCTTGTTCCAACGCTTTCAGCCTTATTTCTTGATCGATATTTTAGCTCAGAAAGAGCTGCTGAGACAGTTGTCGAACTTACTCTTTCAAAAGATGTAGCCAAAATGTTGAGACATTTCGAAACCGCAACTGATATTCGATTTGGAAAACAAGATAATATCGACTGCTACGTGTATGAGGGTGAGATCCCTATCGGGATTTTTCGATTTAATGGTCAGCTCTCTCTTACATCATATGACGAGGAAGGTCGTGTTCGAGCACTTCTAGAATCTGAAACCGAACCAGCCATCAACTGGGCTGAAAATCTGTATGATCAGTATCGTTCAACTGCGGTGGAATTTTCCGAAGTTGAAATAGCGAAATAGAGGCTTTTCTTTTTAATGTTCACTCCGTGAGCATCTGCTGCTGAATGAGCAATAATTACTCGTTACTACTTGCTCAATGACCGCACAAAAATTTAGTAGAAGAACAAATATTGCTCAAGTAAGCTTTATTGTTCTATGGATATTTATCGACCGGTAATATAATCTACAATTCCAAAGTTAGCTGCAATTGAGGCAAAGATGGCTAAGAGAACTCTGACCCGGCTATTCAAACAAGAAACTGTTCAAGAACGAATAGAGAAAGAAGAACTCCCTAATTGGGCACAAGCTCATTATCGCACGTTTCAGAAATCAATGTTCGCTGAGTTCTATGGAGAATCTCCCTTTCCTTGCTACTTTGGTGTTGATTCTGAGCAAAAAGGCTGGCCACTATACACATTCTGTATGTCGATGAACAATGAAGATGTGTTACTCAACCTTCGAAATGTTCTTTTAGAATATTTAGAGGTATTTGAAGAGTATAGTGAGCGAGCATCACTAGTGGTTTTCTTTAAGCCACCGAAGAGAGAGTTGGCAGAAAAAGAATACAATGAAATATTTTGGGATATCTTACAATTTCTCCACGAGCACGATCCTGACCCATGGCCTGTCCAGATTCCAACCGAGCCTGATACACCAGAATGGGAGTTCTGTTTCGGCGGAGAACCTATCTTTCCAACGTGTCGAGCTCCATTTTATAAAAAACGGAAGAGTCGACTAAATCCACATGGACTAGAGATCACGGTAAAACCACGGAGAATTTTCAGAGGGATTACGGCTGACACAGAGGCAGGTCGGAGAGCAAGACGTGTCATCCGTGAACGACTGAAAGAATATGATGAGGTGCCACCTCACCCTGATCTCGGAAACTGGGGTGAAAAAGAAGATCGAGAGTGGAAACAATACATGCTCCCTGAAAGCCAAACGGAGAGGCATACGAACTGTCCATTTGAATTTTCACAGTCTAGCACAGAAGCAACTCACTCTAACAATCAAACAACAGAGACTGAAAAGAGTTAATAAATGGTACGACATCGAAATATCATCCTTTTCTTGATTCTGGCCGCAATATGGGGTGGATCATACATCTCTATCAAAGCAGGACTCGATTACTTTCCACCTGTTATATTTGCTGCAATTCGGTATGATATTGCCGCAATTATAATGTTAGCATATGTTTTCTCTACACACGAGTATTGGTATCCCCGGACACGGGCAGATTGGATTGCTACTAGTATTGGAAGCATCTTGATAATAGCGGGATATAATTACTTCATCTTTATAGGAGAGCAAATGATTCCTGCAGCTGTTGCAGGTATTCTCGTTGGACTAAATCCCGTCTTCGCTACAGTCCTTTCTCGGATTCTCCTTCCAGAAGAACAACTCGGCTCCCTTGGTGTTGCAGGACTCGTACTCGGATTTGTCGGGATTGCTCTCATTGCTCGACCTGATCCATCAAATCTACTTACAGACGACATAGTTGGGAAATTATTCGTTGTGATGGCCGCTGCTTGTCTCGGAGGTGGAAGCGTGCTTACCCAACTACCCAATGATACACAACCGGTTATTACGCTAGAAGCGTGGTCTATGACCTTTGGAGCAGTTCTGCTTCACTTTGCTGCAGTTGTCCGACCAGGGGAGACAGTCGCTGCGATCGAATGGACAGGTGAAGTTCTTTTGCACCTACTCTACCTCGCGATATTATCGAGTGCGGTTGCATATTTCATTTATTTTGATCTACTTGACCGTCTTGGTCCTATTGAGATTAACCTTATCGCATATGCTGCAGCTGCATTTGGGGCTGTTTTCGGTTGGCTTCTGCTCAACGAACGAATTGATGAACTAACGATTTTTGGATTTGTACTTATTTTTATAGGATTTATCCTTGTGAAGTCTTACGAGCTTCGTCAAGAACTGGCCCGTATATCATGGATTCGAGACTGGACATCTTAATCAGAACTATGGATGATAAACTCGACAGCATGACTCCAACGGTGAACCAAATCAGAGTGTATCCCGTAAAATCGTTAGATCCTTTAGATCTCAATCGGGCAGAAATCACTGCAAACGGGGCGCTTTCACATGACCGAGAATTCGCAATCTTGGATCCGCAGGACAACTACATAAATGGAAAACGAGAGCCTAAAATCCATTGTCTTAGTTCGGAGTATATCCCTTCAACTAAGACACTTCATCTCCGTTCAAACGATACTGATAGCAAATATCAATTCAATATATTAACTGAAAAAGACAATCTTGAAATATGGCTAAGCGATTTCTTTGGTTATCCAGTCAGACTGAAACAGGATTCAGATGAAGGATTTCCAGATGACGAAATCGCTTCTGGTCCGACTGTTATCAGTACTGCTACTATCGAAACCGTTGCATCGTGGTTCAACGGAATCAGTACTGAAGAAATGCGTCGACGGCTCCGACCCAACATCGAAATTAGCAATACCCCGGCGTTTTGGGAGGATCAGCTATACACTGATCGGTCACACAGTATTGCGTTTCAAATTGGAAAACTTGAATTACAAGGGACAAATCCGTGCTCACGGTGTGTCGTTCCAACGAGAGATCCTGATACCGGTGAGGAATATTCAGGATTCCAAGAGACTTTCGTTCAACAGCGACAGGAAACACTTCCGAAGTGGGCCAATAGAGACTGGTTTGGTCATTACTTCAAATTAATGGTTAACACTATTGTTCCACTATCTGGCTGGAAAAAAGTTATAGAGATAGGCGATCCAGTCAGAATTATAAGAAAACAAGAAGGGAATCCACAATAATTCTGCTACTATTTTCCTAACTTAATGTCGAAATAGAGGCTCCATACAGTTCCGAATACGCGGATCCATAGAGGGGGTCGGAAGCGACCCACCAAACCGGTTGTGAATTAGTACAGAAGCGAAAATATCCCGAACTGGATCGGTAGGAGAACGAGGATGGTCGCGAGCGAGCAGGCGACGGTCACCCGGATCAGCTCGCCGGCACTCACGGCGTCTTCGGCGAGGATCGCGACGAGTACAGCGGATTGATAGGGGAAGAAGTAGGTGCTGAGCGCGAGCGCCTCGGTCATCATCACCGGCGTGAGCGGCAGGCCCGCGGCAGACGCATAGGAGACGAGAACGGGAGTGAGGACGCTCGCGACCGCAAGCCCCTCCATCAGGAGGTTCAGGAGAAGGGTCGCCCCGAAGACGAACGCGAGCGCGACGACGAGCGACCCCTCGGTGGGAATCGTTCCGAGAAGCGACTCGGCCGCGAGGTCGGCGAACCCAGTTTGGGAAAGTCCCTCGCCGATGGCGAAAACCGCACCCAGAAAGAAGAGGATGGAGTAGTCCGCGTCGCCCGCTTTCGAGAAGTCAAGAACGCCGACCGTCGGAAGGAAGGCGAGCGCGACGACGAGGATCGCGCCGAAAACGGGGTGAGCGCCATGGAAAAAGTCGGTCATCCAGAAGGCGGTGCCGGCGAGGAGGAATGCAAGCATGCGTTTTTCGCTCGTGCCCGCCGGTTCGGGACCGGTTTCGGGAATTGAGAGTTCCGAGTCGGGAGCGGGTCGGTAGAGCGCGTAGACGACGGCCGCGACGAGCAACGCCCGCGCGAGACCCATCACGGGAAAGAGCGTGATCGCCCATTCGGTCCAGCTAATCGCGGGTGCGCCGAGCGTTTCGGCGATCCCGGCGATGATGACGTTGGGAAGGACGGCGGTGTAGATCCCCGACCCGCCATAAAAAGTGGCGAACAAGGGTGCAAGAAAGATTCCGACTTGGGCCTCGCGGTCCTCGAACAGCTTGCCCGTCTCGTAGAGCACCGGCGCGAGCACGAGCACGCGTACGAGCGTCGAGGGCACGAGAAGGGCGAAGGCGAGCGCGCCGAGACAGAGCGCGAGCATGAGCGAGGCGTAGGCCCGGACGGGATCGTCGCGCCAGCGCGCCGGGACCGAGCGGGAAACGAACCACCGTCCGGCCCAGCCCGCAAGCCCGCTTTCGCGGGTGGCGACCCCGATCAGAATACCGAACCCGATGAGCCACGTCGCGGGGGACTGGAAGCCGACGAGCGCGAGGTCGGCCGAGAAGGCGACCCCGACGAGGCCGAGACAGAGAACGCCCGTATACGCGGGCGGAACGGGGTTGAGGATCCAGAGCGCGACACAAAAGAGCGTGATCGCAAGCATGAGCGAGGGAGGACCCGCAAGCGGTGAGCCCGCGAGCGCACCGGCTCCGACGACGGTGGCGAGGGCGAACGCGGGCAACGGGGTGCGGAGCGCGTCGAGACCGGCGGAGAGCGTCATCCAACCGGTCGTTCTCGGGTCAAAGTGAAAAACCGGATGGTACTGGCAGGTCCCGCCGGCCGAGGGGGGATCGAGACGGTCAAGGTTTTGCCGGCCCGCCTCGAACCCCGCCCATGATCGATCTCCGGAGCGATACGGTGACCAAACCTGACGAGCGAATGCGCGAAGCAGCCCACGACGCCGAGGTGGGCGACGACGTGTATCGCGAGGATCCCACAGTGAACGAGCTCGAAGCGCGCGCGGCGGAGATCGTGAGCAAGGAAGCCGCGCTGTACGTCCCGACGGGAACGATGGGCAATCAGATCGCCGTGCGCACCCACACCGACCACGGCCAGGAGGTGCTCGCAGAGTGCGAGAGCCACGTGGTCAAATGGGAACTGGGCGGGATGGCCCAGCTCTCGGGCCTGCAGGTGCGGACGATCGACGGCGACGAGCGCGGCGTCGTGACCCCCGAACAGGTTCGAGAGGGCTACGTTTCCGAGGATCTCCACCGGCCGGGAACCGGCCTGTTGACGCTCGAAAACACCCACAACAGCAAGGGCGGGGCGGCGATCGAAGCCGAGAAGATCGACGACACAGCGGAAGCGGCTCGCGAACGGAATGTACCAGTTCATCTCGACGGCGCGCGGGTGTTCAACGCCGCGGCGGCGCTCAACGTATCGGCAGAGCGCCTCGTCGCAAACGTCGATTCGGTGATGTTCTGTCTCTCGAAGGGGCTCGGTGCGCCGGTCGGTTCGATGCTCGCGGGAAGCGAGGCGTTCATCGAGCGCGCGCGGCGGGTCAGAAAACTGTTCGGCGGCGGTATGCGTCAAGCCGGCGTGATTGCCGCGCCCGGCCTGCTGGCGCTCGAAAACCGTCATCGGCTCTCCGAGGACCAGGAGAACGCCGAGCGGCTCGCGGCCGGGCTCAACGAAATCGAGAAACTCGAAGTCCGAGAGCCGGAGACGAACATTACGCTTGTTGACTGTTCGGGAACCGACTACACCGCAAAGGAGTTCCTCGAAGAGTGCGAGTCGGAGGGCGTCCTCGGGGTGGCCTTCGGCGAGTACGTCGTGCGCTTTTGTACCCACTGGGACGTCGACGAAGCGGAGATCGAGGAGGCGATCGGGGCGGTCGAGCGAGTGCTCTAATCGGTCTCATAGGGATTATCATAGCCAATCGGATGGTTTCTTCCGGTTACAGAGTCTACGTTGATCGGTTAGCGAGCAGGAAATCGATAAACCCCTACGATAATCCCTATCAACACTACCTGCGCCCGCTCTCGAAGCCGTCGCGGAAACCGAACAAGATCTTGCGGACGAACAGATACGAGCCGCCGACGAAAAAGAGCAACATCGCTATCGAGACGAGATAGACGAGATCGAGTTCAAGGAACATACCCGTATCTCTCGGGCCGAGAAAAAGAGGGTTTCGGCCGGAGCGGCCGGGTTTATAGGGATTATCGTAACCAGCCGGATTGTTTCTTGCATTCGCACGGTCTACGTCGGTCGGTTAGTGGACGGAAACTTGATGAGTCTTTACGATAATCCCTATAGTCCGGCTGCGACTGCCGACATAATCGCTTACTGGCTTCTCGTTCGAATGACTATGTCATGGATCACGACAGCTTCATCGGCGAGGTACAGAACCGTGCCGAACTGGCATCCCGCGGCGAGGCGCTGTCGGCGACCCGCGCCACCCTCGAAACCCTCGGCGAACGGATCGAGGAGGGCCAGGCGACGAACCTCGCGGCACAGCTTCCCGAGGAACTGGGTCGGTATCTCTCGGAGGCCGCCGACACCACCGAAACCTTCGACTTTCAGGCGTTCATCGGTCGCGTTGCCGAGCGCGACGAGAACCTCGCGGGCGACGACAATCTCTCGGCGGCCGCGTTACACGCCCGCGCCGTGGTCGACATCGTCGACGAGGCCGTCACCGAGGGCCAGCTAGACGACGTTCGCAACCAGCTTCCCGACGACTACGCCGACCTCTTCGAACTGGCCGAATCGGAAGAACATCCCGGTCAGAGTTAGAGGATAAACTCCTCGAAAACGGTGCCGTCCGGCTCGCGGAGCCGTCCACGAATCCCTTCTTCGACGCCTTCGAGTTCGGCGTGCCCCGGCCGGTTCCCGCGGGGTTGGGCGTGACTACCGGGGTTCAGCAGCGTGAGATCCTCGGTTCGCGTGACACCCGGTTTATGACTGTGGCCCGAAATCACGATATCCGCGCCACGCTCGCGCCCGAACATCGCCAGTCCCGTCTGTCCGCCGTTTCGTCGATGCGTGACGGCGATCCGTAATCCGTTCCACTCTATAGTTCGTGCCTCCGGAAGGCGCTCTCGGACCTCGCTTTCGTCGACGTTTCCGTAGACGGCGTCGAGGCGAGCGGCTTCGTTCTGGAACGCTTCGAGCGCCGAGCTAGTTATAAAATCCCCGGCGTGGATCACGCGCTCGGCCTCGCACACCGCTTCGAGGGTGCGTCCCGAAAGCGTGTGACCGGCTTGGCTGTGGGTATCCGAGACAACTGTGAGCATACTCGTACTGAAAGCCGGAGGCTGCTGTAGGTTTCGCCGACCGTGAAGAACCCCTAGAATAGATGGGGATTATATAAAGAACGTTTATTAGGGTCGATCGAGACGACTACGCCATGACAGGCACTGACAGTCATCGGGGGATCGAGCGGCGCGCGTTTCTCTCCGCGATCGGAGCGAGCGCGGTCGTCGGAACGGCGGGCTGTACTGAGGGCCTCGACGAGGTCGGCGGCGGCGGTGGCGAGGGCTTTGTCACCATCGCGACCGGCGGGACCGGCGGTGTGTACTACATCCTCGGCGGCGGGATCGCAGATCTGTTGAACGAGGACGAGGAGTTAGACGTGGACGCCTCCGCGGAAGCGACCGGCGCGAGCGTCGAGAACGCCCAGCTGATCGGCGCAGAAGACGTCGAGATGGCGCTGATCCTCGGGAATTCCGCGCTCTTGGCGGTCGAAGGCGAGGGCGATTTCGACGAATCGGTCCCCTTGCAAGCGGCCTTCGGGGCCTATCAGAACCACACGCAGGTCGTCGTTCCGGAGGACTCGGAGATCGAAACGCTCGCGGATATGGAAGGAGCAAGCGTCAGCGTCGGCGCGCCCGGCAGCGGAACCGAGGTGATCGCGGCCGAACTGCTGGAGTGGTACGGTCTTTCCTACGACGACATCGACGAGGAGCGCTTGGCGTTCGACGAGACGGCGGACGCACTGATCGACGGCCAACTCGACGCCGGCTTCTGGAGCGTTGGCCCGCCTGCGTCCTCGATCGAGGAGGTCTACTCCCAGCGCGAGATCCGGCTGCTCAGCTTCCCCGAAGAGGATATGGAGCAGATAGACGAGGAGTTCCCCTACTACGAGCGGGCGACCCTCGAAGCCGGAACCTACCCCGGTCAGGACGAAGACGTACTGAACCCCGGCGTGACGAACGTGATGGCCGTCAACGAGAACATGGACGAGGAGTTCCTGTACGACATTATGAGTGTTATCTTCGAGAACATCGAGTCGCTTGAGAACGT
>JADFQH010000086.1 GCA_022561895.1 Methanobacteriota archaeon
CCAGGGAGGGCCATACCTCCCGGGGCGCAGGGAGATGAGAATTCACACGGAGCTAGCGGGCCGAACCGAGAATGATGTTCCCAGCACCAAAATAAAGATCCGACGGGAGAGCCGCTACCTCTGTCTGTTGGTCTGGGTAGCAGAATGCTAAAATTCACCACATGTCCATATTCGGCCGGGGAAATCCCTATGATTCTCTATCCCGGTCTCGAAAGACCAATTCCTCGATCCGGGGGCTGATCCTTCTCGCAGTTTTTTTGGCCCTGGCCGGAGGGGCCCACGTGTCTTCGATGGCGCCGATTCAGGACGGGCGTGCCGAGGTGGTAGAATATAGGGTAGAAGCCGGGTCCAAAGTGGTCAACCGGATGCTGGGAGATGATCTTCGGTTTCCAAAAGGGTCGATTGTGGGGGCGCTGGTGCGAGGAGACGAAGTGATTGTTCCGCGAGGGGGGGACACCTTTCTCCCCGGAGATCGGGTGATCGCTTTTGTGCTTTCGGAGGTGATCGAGGAGTTGAACGATTTCGAGGGGTCGGGAACCCAGTTGGTGACGATCTACGTCCCCGCGGACAGACAGGTCTCCGACGTGGCTGCACATATCACCCAAGAGCATTCGGAAGCCTCAAACATCAAATCCAAGCAGACGAGAACCAACGTTCAAGACGCTCTGACGAGCATCAAAGACCGATTGAAATACTACGACACCTTCCCGCCCGAAAACGGGATGGTGCTGTTTTCGGGGGCCGTCA
Source organism: Methanobacteriota archaeon (assembly GCA_022561895.1). Lineage (GTDB taxonomy): Archaea > Halobacteriota > Halobacteria > Halobacteriales > Halalkalicoccaceae > Halalkalicoccus. Next base: position 748 of record JADFQH010000086.1, read on the forward strand.
ACTCCGGCGGGGGACAGACCGAGATGATCACCAGAGTGCTCGAAAAGCCGCCCCAGCCCGTCGAGTCCTTTCGGTATCACTGCGATTCGGATTTCCTGACCGAACCCTTAGAGCAGATGCTCGCCGATCAGGGTCTTTATGGACTGGTCGTCCTCGATCGGCGGGAGGCGAACGTCGGCTGGCTCCGGGGCAAACGTGTCGAACCCGTCAAATCCGCTTCCTCGCTCGTGCCCGGAAAACAGCGAAAAGGTGGCCAGTCCGCCCAGCGATTCGCCCGCCTCCGCCTCGAAGCCATCGACAACTTCTACCAGGAGGTCGCGGAGATGGCGAACGATCTCTTCGTCCCCGAGCGCCACGATCTGGAGGGAGTGCTCGTGGGCGGTCCCTCGCCGACAAAAGACGAGTTTTTAGACGGGGATTACCTGCATCACGAACTCCAGGACCAGGTGCTCGGGAAGTTCGACGTCTCCTATACGGACGAATCGGGTCTGTACGACCTCGTCGACGCCGCAGAGGAGGCGCTTGCGGACGCGGAAGTAATGAAGGACAAGTCCCAGATGGAGGAGTTCTTCAAACAGCTCCACGACGGCGGACTTGCCACCTATGGGTTCGAAGCGACTCGAAAAAATCTCGTGATGGGCTCGGTCGATCGCTTGCTCATCTCCGAAGACGTTCGACAGGATGTCGTTTCGTATGACTGTGGAAGCACTGAAGAGTACGAGGTCATAGACCGGCGCCATTCGACGCCCGAACACGACTGCGAGGACGGTTCGCAGGCGGAGGTGATCGAGCGAGAGGACGTAATCGAGCATCTGATCGCGATTGCAGAACAGCGGGGGACAGAACCGAAATTCATCTCGACGGACTTCGAGAAGGGCGACCAGCTCTACGACGCCTTCGGTGGGCTTGCGGGCATTCTGCGGTACGAGACGGGCGTCTAAACCGGGCAGCTCATTACTCCAAGAGCTGGACTAGCTGCGGGCGGCGGCGCTCGACATCGAGTACGAGATCGAGAGCCGGATCGTTCGCCAGATAGTCGAGCGTCGAAAGCGGGTCCGTCCCCGCGCGTTCGATCCGCGAGACGAGCTCTTCGATCTCGCTTCGGTTGAGCGCGAGCGACTCACAGAGCGTCACCAGAAGCGCCATTGCGAGCGCGGTCTCGGGGTCATTGGGAAGCCCAGTCGAAAGGTGAGCTACGGCCGTCGGGTCGTCGGTCGTGTTGGCTTCGGCCGGCGAAACCGTCACGCAGGTCCGACAGACCGCGAGGGTTTCGGGATCGCCCGGCAGATAGCCACCGAGATCGAGTGCAGAAATGAGCAGCGTTTCGCCGCCACAGACGGGACAGTCCATACCCGTGTTACAGGACGCCGGTCAAAAACCGATTCGCTCGCTCACTCGGGAACCTCGAACTCGTCGATCGAGGCGTCGGGATCGAGGAACGCCTCCGGATCGAACCCCTCGATCTCCTGGCCGTTTGTGACCCGGTTCGGCCAATCGGGGTTCGCAAGCGCGCCCGTCGCGAGCGTGATCAGTTCGATACCGTTGGTTTCGATCACGTCGCGCGCGACCGCCGGTTCGGTGAGCCCACCATCTGCGATCACCGGCGCGTCGCCGTAGCGGGCGGCGAGTTCCGCGAGCGTGGGCCTCGAGTCGAACGCCGGTGTGCTGATATCCTCCTCGGTGACGTGCAGATAATCAACGCCGGCTTCGCTCAACGCGCTAAAAATCGTTTCGGCCTCGGCTTCCCCGCCGGGCCACCGGTAGTCGGGATCGTTGACTTTGCTCTGATAAGGGCTGTTGTAACGATTCACCGGTGATCGCTCGTGCGGGTCAGCGATCACCGGTAAAGGATTCCAACAGTCCTTATGAGAGTTCCTGATCCCGACGACGAACTCATCGCCGACGACGGCCCCTGTTTTGTGCCACGCGAGGTGCCCTCGTTCGAGACGGGCCTCGAACTCCTCTCCAAAGCCTGTGGCGTGGTCAGCCTCGCCCACCCCTACCGATACGACGATTTTAACGGGGTACCCGAACTCGCTCCCCGGCTCGATGCGGTGGAGTGTCGCTACCCGTACTCGGACTCGAACACCGCTTCCTGCTCCGATCTCGACGTGCGGACGGTCGAACGACACGATCTTCTCATCACTGGCGGAAGCGACGCTCACGGAAAGCAACTCGGTAAAGCAGGTCTAACCGAGTTGGAGTACGAGTGACTACGTGATGCGGGCGGGTTCAGCGTGTGAACAACCGACCGTGACCGTCAGGAATCACGGCTAGTAGATAGCAGTATACTGTCGGCTGTAACTCTTTTAAGATAGTTTGTGCCGAGCTGGCACCGCCGGTCGTTCGACTCCTTGTTGCTAGCGGTGTTTCGGTACGTACAGCCGACAGTATAGTTTCGAGACACCTGGTAGATCCGTGATTCACGACGAAAACGACCGTCGCTTCGTTGTTACAGGTGGACACCTCTTGAATAGAAACAAATCGGAGAAGTACGTTCAGTCGTCTGCGGGGATCGGCGCGCCCTCGGTGACGTCGGGTTCGTCCTCCGCTTCCTCCTCTTCGCGTTCTTTCTTGTCCTTGATCTTTTTCATTCGGAAGATCTCTTCACGCTCCTGCTCTTCGAGTTTCTGCTCGATGAACTCCTTGTTCTCGTACAGCGTCGGCAGCAGCGTAAATTCGAGGGCGTTGACCCGGCGTTTGGTCGTCTCGATCTCGTCTAACATCTTCTTCATCGCCGTCTCGACCTCCGCGACGAGGATAATGGTCTCGAGGAGTTCCTCGTAGGCGTCGGCGGCCTCGTCGATCCGCGCCGAGGAGCCAAGAACACCATAACCGCGCTGATCCAGCCCCTTTTTTACGCGGGTGGACTCGATCTGCGGGACGACCACGCCCATGATGTTCTTCGATTGTAGTGTTATCTCGGGGTGTTCCTTGAGCGCTTCGGCCGCGCCGCGAATCGCAACGTCGCCCTCCATCGCCCGCGCCATATCGAGAGTTCGCTGGGCGCGCTCGTAATCGGAGTCGAGATCCGAGCGCACGTCCTTTGCCTGATCGAGAATGTCCATGAACTCCATGATCAGCCCGTCACGTTTCTTTTCGAGCGTGTCGTGTCCCCGCTCGGAGAGATCGATCCGATCCTCGATCGCCATCAGATTTTTGCGGGTGGGTTTGACGTCCTTGGCCATTGTTGGTTGGAGCTACTAGGTCCAGTCTGATAATCCTTTGCAGATCCGCTGTTCGTACTACTCACAGCAACGGGACCGGATCCGAAGGAAGATCGAAAAACCTCGCGATCAGTCGTCGGCTTCGACGCCGACCGCTTCCTCGGATTCGCTCTCCTCGCTTTCCTCGGGATAATACTCCTCGATGAGCTCCTCATCAACCCGGTTGAGCTCCGTTTTGGGCAGCATACCCAACAGCTCCCAGCCGATGTCGAGGGTTTCTTCGATGTCGCGGTTCGTCTCGTAGCCCTGCTGGACGAACTCGTTTTCGAAGCGCTCTGCGAAGTCGAGGAACTTGTTGTCCCGCTCGCTGAGCGCCTCCCGGCCAACGATGTTCACGAGATCGCGCAGGTCCTCACCCTCGGCGTAGGCGGCGTACATCTGGTCCGAAACGTCCGCGTGATCATCACGGGTAAGTCCCTCGCCGATCCCGTCGTCCATCAGTCGTGAAAGGCTTGGAAGAACGTTCACCGGCGGCTCAATTCCTTGAGAGTTCAGGTCACGATCCATCATGATCTGGCCCTCGGTGATATACCCTGTCAGGTCGGGGATCGGGTGGGTGTCGTCGTCGCCGGGCATCGTCAGGATCGGGATCTGGGTTACCGATCCCTCGCGGCCTTTGATCCGACCTGCACGTTCGTAGAGCTGGGCGAGGTCGGTGTACATGTATCCGGGATACCCCCGCCTTCCAGGCACCTCCTCGCGCGCCGCGCCGATCTCTCGGAGTGCCTCACAGTAGTTCGTCATGTCCGTGAGGATCACGAGCACGTGATAGCCCTTCTCGAAGGCGAGATACTCCGCGGTTGTGAGTGCCAACCTGGGAGTAACCTGCCGTTCGACGGCGGGGTCGTCCGCTAAGTTCATGAAGACAACCGAGCGTTCGAGTGCGCCGGTGCGCTCGAAGTCGTCGATGAACTCGTTTGCCTCTTCGGCGGTGATCCCCATCGCACCGAAGATCACCGCGAACTCGCTTCCTTCGTCCTCCTCGCCTTCGCCGAGGTCGCCCCCGCTCTCGTCTACGCCCTCACTCGGCGCATCCTCGCCGGGTTCATCCGTTGCTTCGTCTTCTGCTGCATCTTCTCGCGGGCCCTGCCCGCTCGAATGGTCCGCGGAGCTTTGCTCCGCGCTATCCTCCGGTACTGTCGCCTGCCGGGCGATCTGGAGCGCCAGATCGTTGTGGGGCAGTCCCGACGCCGAGAAGATCGGCAGCTTCTGACCCCGCACCAGAGTGTTCATCCCGTCGATCGAGCTAACGCCGGTTTGAATGAACTCCTCGGGGTACTCTCTGGCGTACGGATTGATCGCCGCCCCGACGATGTCCTGGCGCTCCTCGGGGACGATCTCCGGCCCGCCGTCGATTGGATTGCCCGAGCCGTCGAGAACCCGTCCGAGAAGATCCTCGGTGACGGGCATCTTCATGGTCTCGCCCAAGAATCGAACGGAGGCCTTCCGGTCGATTCCGGTGGTTCCCTCGAACACCTGAATCGCGACGATGTCGCTTTCGGATTCGAGAACCTGACCGCGCTTTACCTCGCCCGATGGGGTCTCGATCTCGACGATCTCGTCATACCCGACGGGCTCGTCGATCTCGACGAACACGAGTGGTCCGCTGATCTCGGTGATAGTTTGATACTCTTTCATCAGTATTTCTCCCTGAGTTCCTCGGTGATATCTGACTGTAGCTCCTCGACGAACTCCTCGTAGTCCTCCTGCGTGCCGATCCGGTTCAACTGTGGCGCGGCGTCGATAGCGGTGATCTCCTCGACCGGAACACCGGCTTCGAGCGCGTCGAACGCTTCGTCATTGTAGGTCTCGATCGCCTTCCAGATCAGATAGCTCTTTTCGGGCGGCGAGAACTGATCGACGTCGTGGAAGGCGTTCTGCTGGAGGAAGCCCTCACGCAGGTAGCGCGCGACTTCGAGGGTGAGCTGCTGATCCTCGGGAAGGGCGTCCTTGCCCACCAGCTGAACGATTTCTTGGAGTTCGCTCTCCTCATCGAGCACGTCCACGGCCCACTGGCGCGTCTCTGGCCAGTCCTCGGCAACGTTCTCGACGAACCACGAATCGAGCTGGTCTTTATAGAGCGAGTACGACTCACTCCAGTTGATCGAGGGAAAGTGCCGTCTCTCAGCGAGATCCGCATCGAGCGCCCAGAACGTTTTCACGATCCGCAGCGTGTTCTGGGTGACCGGCTCCGAGAAGTCACCGCCGGGCGGGGAAACAGCGCCGACCGCCGAAATGGAGCCTTGCGATCCGTTGAGATTGTCGAACAGCCCCGCGCGCTCGTAGAACTGGCTGAGGCGCGCAGCGAGATACGCGGGATAGCCCTCCTCGCCGGGCATCTCTTCCAACCTCGAAGAGATCTCGCGCATCGCTTCGGCCCACCGCGAGGTCGAATCCGCCATTAGCGCCACGTCATACCCCATGTCGCGGTAGAACTCCGCGATCGTGATTCCCGTGTACACGCAGGATTCTCGCGCTGCGACGGGCATGTTCGAGGTGTTCGCGATCAGGCAGGTCCGAGCCATCAGCGGATTTCCTGTTTGGGGGTCCGGCAGATCCGGGAAGTCGTCGATCACTTCCGTCATCTCGTTGCCCCGCTCGCCACAGCCGATGTAGACGACGATATCCGCATCAGAGAACTTTGCAAGCGACTGCTGGGTGACGGTTTTTCCGGAACCGAAGGGTCCCGGAATCGCCGCTGTCCCGCCCTTCGCGAGGGGGAACAGACCGTCTTGCACGCGCTGGCCGGTCACGAGGGGACGATCCGGCGAGCGCTTGTCCGCCGATGGGCGGGCCTCTCTGACCGGCCACTCCTGGCGCATGGCGATCTCTTCTCCCGAATCGAGGGAAACGATCGTCTCTGTGACGTTGAACTCGCCTGATTCGATTGCGCTGATCTCGCCACCATCCGAATCCGGCGGGACCATCACCTTGTGCTCGACGCTCTCGGTTTCCGGGACGGTCCCCAGAATATCGCCAGCCTCGACGGTATCGCCAACGTCGAGTTCGGGGGTAAACTCCCACGTCTCTTCGAGATCGATTCCGGGGGCGTCGACGCCGCGGTCGAGAAACGCACCCATCCGGGATTCGAGCACGTCGAGCGGGCGCTGAACACCGTCATAAATGGTGTCGAGCATACCCGGTCCGAGATCGACTGAGAGCGGTTCGCCCGTGTTCTGTACCGGCCCGCCGGGGCTGATCCCCGATGTCTCCTCGTACACCTGAATCGTCGTCAGGTTGCCTTCGATCTCGATAACCTCGCCCATCAGGCCTTCCGCGCCGACGTAGACGACGTCGTTCATCCGGGCGTCGAGATCGACCGCGCTCACGACAGGGCCGCTTACGCTCTCGATCCGACCCTCGCTGACGACATCGATGTCGGCTTGTGTTGCTTGGCTCATGTGTGATTGATTTGGTTTCGTGTTGCTGTGGTAGTGAAAATCGTCGTAGAATCGTTATCAGTCTTCGTCCATCAGGTCGATACCGATCGCGCGCTTGATCTTCTCGCGCAGTCCGCCGCTTCCCGCGCCGCCGCCGAGCATTACGAACGTCGGCTCGACGCTCGTTTCGACGTTCTGGCGCAGCTTCCGAGGAAGATAGTCGAGATCGTCCTCGTGCATAATCGCGATCCCGACGTCGTCGTTTCTGAGAACGTTCGAAACTGCCTCATCCAACTCCTCGCTCTTCTCGTCGTCGGGGACGTTCTCGAAGACGCGCACCCCGGCGAGTCGAAACCCGGTGGTGAACTCGGGGCTGCCGATGACGGCGATCTCTTGGCCGCCTCCAGTTTGGCTCATAGTATCACCAGCTCCTCCGTGATCTCCTCCTCGCTCAGTCCGGCCTCGCGTCCGCGTGCGATTGCCCGGATGTTATCGACCTCGCGCTCCTTTGCGAGGATATAGGAGAGAACCGACGCGATCGTCATCGGATAGCGGTTCGCCAGTCGATCCGCGTACGCAGAAAGCGCGATATCGAGTGCGTGCTCGAACGCAATCAGACTCTCTGCGTCGCGCAGTTCTTCGAGCGCTTCATCGAGGCGATCACCGTAGGTGCTCTCTTCGATCCGGGTGAGGAGCTCCTCGCGATTGGCGACGAGCCCCGACATCTCTCGACGATTGAACAGTGCGCCGCCCTCGATGAAGTACTCGCCGGGGTCGATATCCGCACCGGTCCGCGCGAGTCGAAGCGCATTGCGGGCGTTACGAAAGTCGATCTCGGCCTGGAGGAACTCGTTGTACCGGGTGATGGGATCGTCCGGCTCGCCGCTGACCGAGCCGACGTTGTCGAGGATATGCTCGTAGTAGGTCCGATCGAGTGCGTTTTCGAGCGGGACGAGCGTATCGGTCTCCTCGTAGTCAGCGAAGGCGTCTTCGAGGGGTTCTTCGAAGATCGTTCCGGAAAGCTGCTCGACGATCTCCTCGATCGAGCGCGCATCGAGCAGGCGGTCGAGCTCGCGATCGCTGAACTCCCCCGCCCGAATGAGGTCGGACTCGATGGTCTCCTCGTCCGCGCCGGCGTAGACGCCCCGAACGATCGTTTTGACGTTCCACGCGTCGAACTTTCGCAGGTAGTTCGCGATGAACTCATAGAGGCTGCCTTCGGCCCACCTGAGCAGGTCGTCGAAGTGTTTCGCGAGATTTGCATGGAGTGCGTACTCGATCAGATCGACGCCGCTGTGGCGCGATCCGAGCGCATTGATCTCGGTTTCGTACTCCGATTCCTCCATGAACCGGGCGATCTCGCTCGGACTCATCCGAACCAGTTTGCGGTACTCCTCTTCGTCGAACAGCGCGGCCCGGCGAGCCCGAACGCGGGCGTTTACGTACTCGGGATTCGAACTCCCCACTGTTCGCGTTTGCGGACTCATTGCTCGAACAGACGGGTGCTAGCCTCTTTGAGGTTGTCCTCCCAGACGTTCTCGAGGACCGAATCGAACGTGTTGTTCACGCGCACTCGCGAACTGTCGCTTTCCGCGACGACCCCGCCGAGACAGTCGTACTCGCCGGCGTACTCGTAGTCCTCATAGGCTTCGACCAACTCGTTGATGAGTGCCTCGTCTGCGGCCCGACCGTAGATCCGTACCGACGCGCCCTCCTCGAACTCCTCTGCGGCGGCCGCGAGCAGCCCGTCGGTGAGGACCTCCCGGCGCTCGCCGTCGAGATTTGTGATTTCGCTTTCGACCTGCTCGCGAACGTCCTCTAAGACATCTCGTCGGGCTTCGAGGCGCTTCTGTTTGGCTTCGAGGTTCGCACTCGAAAGGCGCTGTTCGCGCTCCTGTTCGATCTCGCGGGAAACCTCGCGCTCGCGCTCGCTGTGGATCTCCTCTGCGTCCGCCTCCGCTTCGGCGATGATCTCCTCTTCGCGTTCGTCCGCGTCGGCTTCGATCTCGCGAGCACGCGCGCGCGCTTCGTCTCGAATGTCTTCAGCGACTGTTTCCAAACTCATTGTAAATCGTCGTCTCAGACGACGAGGAAGATGATGACGATCGCGAAAATCACCAGCGTTTCCGGCAGCACCGTCAGGACGATCCCCGGAACGAACAGATCCCGGTCCTCCGCGATCGCGCCCATCGCCGCAGCGCCGATCCCTCGCTCGGCATACCCCGCGCCGAGCGCCGCGAGTCCGACCGCGAGCGCAGCCATCCCCCGGTTGTCGAGTCCTTCCTGTTGCAATACGGCCATATCAGCGAGTGCGTTAGCGATTTCGTACATGGGTTGCGTTGTATGGTCTCCGAACGGTTCGTAGTTGTCCCTACGGGCGTCATAAAGCTTCCCAAAGACACCGACGAACGGGGGTCCTCTCCCCCTAAAACGGCCGATCATGTTATCACGAAACACGCCATACCGTCACCCGAAGTTAGGGATTACTATCTGCTTGCCAATCGCTTGCGTTCGGACAGGTAGACACGGATTACGATCCATCCGCCGAGTGGAACGTACATCCCAATCGAGTAGTCGCTTGGTCGGTCGAGTTCGAGTCGCTTTGCATCGTAGTAGATGATGACAGCGCATAGGTACTGCCCAATTAACAAGGAGAGAAACGTCCCCATAATGAGCGGCCGGGCTGCATCCATTGTCGGTACTTGGATTAGAAACCGCGATACCATCATAATTCAGTTCTTTCTTTCACGTAATGAATTTTGCTACCCACCAGCTCTGTCGTGCGAACTACTAAAAACCGAGGACGACGGATTGCCGAAACTACTCCGAAGTGTGATCGCGGTCGTAGCCAAACGGTTCGTACTCCTCGCCACCGCCTTCGTAGAACTTTTGGAAG